>CAYZQZ010000080.1:0-12004 GCA_964480235.1 uncultured Reyranella sp.
CTTGTTGCGGTTGGCCGCCATGTAGATCGGGCCCATGCTCTTGTCGCGGCCCATCGACCCGCCCGACAGGCGCAGCAGATCGCCCTCTGGCGGCTCGACCTTGATCACGTCGGCCCCCATGTCGGCCAAATGCTGGGTGGCGAACGGCCCCAGCAACACGGCCGTCAGATCGATCACTTTCACGCCCGCAAGCGGTCCCGGCATCGTCGTTTCCTCTACTCCACCCGCACCATCGCCCCGTCGGCGATTGCGGCCTGTTCATTGGACGGCATCACAGCGAGCGGGATGGTAGCCCATCCCATTTCACGCGCCACCAGAATGCCCAGCGCCACGATCGCGTCGGCCCGCCCCAGCACGATCGCCGCCGGCGCATTGCCGGCGTGCAGCAGTTCCAGCAGCACCGCGCTCGACGACGAGGAGCCGACCGGTTCGGCGATCATCAGCACCCTGCCCTTCACGCTCTCGCCGCAATGCGGAAGCGCGGGATCGCTCAGCCGGCCGCTCAGCGGATCGACGCCGCCCCACAGCGACAGGGTCGGCAATTTCAGGGCAGGCCCCTCGCCCGTGCCGGGCAGCAGCAGCTTCATCGCCACAGGGAGTCCTCACGCACGAGCCGGCCTGCGACCGCCGTCTCGGCGCAATCGGCAAGCGAGCCGTAAAGCACGTCGAAGCCGGTGTTGGGCCGCGTATAGTGTGCGAACTTGCCCGAGTTGGTGAGCAGCAGCCCGCCGCCCTCGGGCAGGATCGGCGTCACCACGATGCAGGTGTCGGCGACGATCGTGAGCGCGCTCACGTCCAGGCCCAGGCGTTCCACTTCGGCGAGTGTGTGCCGGCCGGTGCAGACATAGATCGGGATCGCGGGCTTGCGACCGTTCAGATGTCCGAGCAGCCGCCGGAACTCCTCGATCGAGAAATGCGGGCTGCCGACGGCAATCGCATCGACCCGGTCGCCCGCCTTCGCGCGCACGGTCGACAGCCGGTCGCGCGCGGCATGGAGCATGGCGCCGGCGAGCTTCAGGACATCGCGCGGGCGCTCGAAGCGCTCGGGCGTCACGCCTTCGATATGGAAAAGCCCGACCGCGCCGGTGGACGCCGCCGCGGCGCCCATCGCCTTCAAGCGATCCTCGTCGATCGCCGCAGGCAGCCCGGTGAAGGCGACGACGCGCCCCGCCGCGATCTCGCCGAGCCAGGCCCCGAGCACCGGCCAGAAGGCCTCTTCATTGACCAGCCGCCGATCGAGCGCACGGCAATCGACCAGCAGGCCCGGCCGGCGGTTCTCGTCGAGATGAAGGCCGGTCTCCGGTGCACGGCCCGAAATCGCCGCGCAGATATCAAGAAAGTCACCGTAGCGCTCGCTGCGTGCGCCGAGCACGCTGTTGCAGAAGACGACGGCGTTGCTTTCGCCCCAGGCGACGTGCTGGCCGAGCGCCGGCCGGTGCCCGGCCTGGTATGGCGCGCAGGTCCAGGTCGGCCGGCATCCGAGGTTCAGGTAGGCGTCCATCATGCGCCGCGCCATCGCCGCGCGCTCGGGCGGCAGCTTCACGCGCCCGGCATGCAGCAGGTCGAGCGCCCCGACATTCAGCGTGGTCGGCACCGCGACCTTGCCGCCGTCGCTCGCCAGCCGCTCGGCGAAGTGGGTGCCGGAATCGCCGTGATAGAGGCAGCCGTCGATATGGGCCGAGGCGATCGGCACCAGCCGGGCGGCGCCGAGAAGCCGGGCCGTATCGGCCACGATCCGCAGCGCCATGGCTGCCGCGGGCCCGGCGCTTCCGGCGGAGATTTCGCGCTCGGTCGTTGTGAGTTGAACCACGGAAGCACTATGGCATGTTGCGCCCGAACAGGGAGAGTGTGAGTACATGCCCGGCGCATTGGACGGCCTTCTGGTGGTGAGCGTGGAGCAGGCGGTGGCTGCGCCCTATTGCTCGGCGCGGCTGGCTGACGCCGGCGCCCGAGTGATCAAGATCGAGCGCCCCGAGGGCGACTTCGCGCGCGGCTACGACGGCTACGTCCACGGCCTCTCGACCTATTTCGTCTGGCTGAACCGCGGCAAGCAATCGGTCGCGCTCGACTTCAAGAAGCCCGAAGACTCTGCCCTGTTGCACCGCCTGATCGGCAAGGCCGACGTGCTGATCCAGAACTTGGCCCCGGGAGCGGCCGATCGCGCAGGCTTCGGCTCGGCGGCGATGCGCGCAAAGAACAAGCGTCTGATCACCGTCGACGTCTCGGGCTACGGCGATCACGGCCCCTACAAGAACCGCCGCGCCTACGACCTGCTGGTGCAGGCGGAGAGCGGTCTGGCCTCGATCACCGGCACCGAGCATGCGCCAGGACGGGTCGGCATTTCGGCAACCGACATCGGCACCGGCATGTACGCCCACGCAGCCGTCCTGGAGGCGCTGCTCGCCCGTCAGAAGACCGGCGAGGGCCGCGCGATAAAAGTGTCGCTGTTCTCGTCCATGGCGGAATGGATGACCGTGCCGCTGCTTGCCATGGATTACTCGGCCTACGAATGGCCGCGGCTCGGCCTCACGCACCCCTTCATCGCGCCCTACGGCGTCTATCCCAGCGCCGACAATGTGCCGGTGCTGATCTCGATCCAGAACGACCGCGAGTTCGAGCGGCTGTGCCACAACGTGATCGACCGGCCGGGACTCGAGAAGGATCCCGACTACGCGACCGGTATGGCCCGCAACTCCAGGCGCGACGCCACCAACAACATCGTCGGCGAGTGCTTCGCCAGGCTTCCGTTCGCCGAGCTCGCCACGCGCCTCGATGCGGCGCAGATCGCCTGGGCGCGGGTGAGCGACGTCGCCTCGCTCTCCAAGCACCCGCAGCTGCGTCGCACCAGTTTCAAGTCATCCAAGGGCGAAGTCTCGCTGCCGGCGCTGGCCGCCTCCTGGGACGGCGAGCCCGATCGGCTGGGCGACGTGCCGGAACTGGGCCAGCACACCGACCAGGTTCGCGAAGAGTTCGGCACCTGATGGGCCGCGTCCTCGAAGGCGCACGCCTCGCCGGTTATGGCGGAGCGTACTTCTTCGCGTCGGGCGCCTTCATGAGCTACTGGCCGGTGTGGCTGCACGACCGCGGCATTACCGACGCCGAAATCGGCACGCTGTTCATGTCGCGCCAGCTGATCAGCGTCGTCTCGGTGCTGGGGATCGGCTTCCTCGCCCATCGCATGGGCGGCCTGCGCGGGCTGCTGCTGGGCCTCGCCGCGGCGGCAATCGTGATGATGGGTGCGTACCAGCTTTCCTATACGTTCCTGTCGCTGTTCCTGGTGGGACTCGTCTGGGGTTGCATCTGGTCGCCGACCATGGCGCTCTACGACGGTGTGCTGGTCAACGAGGCCAAGGCGCGCGGCTTCGTCTACGGCACCTTGCGGGTCTGGGGCTCGATCACCTTCATCGCCGGTACGCTGATCTGCGGCGTCGCGGTCGACCATTTCGGCCCGCCGTCCGTGCTCTTTGTCGGCTGGGTCGGCGTGATCTGCCTGCTGCCATTGGCCTTGGCTCTGCCCGGCAGCGGCGCGCACGCGCGCCGGGGCAATGCCGCCGCGCCGTTCGGGTTCCTCGAACTCTTCCGCTCGCGCTCGTTCCTGCTGTTCATGATCGCCGCCGGCTTCTGCCAGTCGAGCCATGCCGTGCTCTACAGCTTCGGCACACTGACCTGGCGGCGCGCCGGCATCGACGACGTCACGATCAGCCTGCTGTGGGGCGAAAGCGTCGCGGTCGAGATCGGGTTGATGCTGGTGAGTGGCTGGCTGATGAAGCGCATCGGTGTCACCGGCCTGATCGGGTTCGGCCTCGCCTGCGGGCTGATTCGCTGGACGGCAATGGCCTACACCATGGAACTGCCAGTGCTGGTCCTGCTGCAGATGCTGCACGCCGGCACCTTCGCCGCCTGCCACCTCGGCGCCATGGCCTTCATCCAGCGAGCCCTGCCGAGCAGCGGCGTCGCACTCGGTCAGAGCATCTATTACGCCCTCGGCACCGGCGCCACGCAGGCGGTGATCTACCAGTTCGCCGGACTTCTATATGCCCGCTACGGCCAGCAGGCCTTCCTCGGCATGACCGTGATCAGTGCGATCGGCATGGTGTGCCTGCTGATCCTGGCCAGGCGATGGGACGGCGGCCTGCTCGTGGGCTCGCCGGCCAGGACCTAGAGCTCAGCGGCTGCGGCCGCGCGCGGTGACCGGCCAGATCTCGACCAGCGTGTCGCCTTTCACCACGTGATAGGCCTCGTAGAGGTTCACGGTCGGGTCGCAATGCGGCGGCGTCAGGATAACCTGATCGCCATGCGCCGGCGGCGCCTTGCCTTCGGGCGCAATCACCGCGAGATGCTCGTCACCCATGAAGCGCGTGGTCGAACCCTCGACCGCGCCCTTCAGAATCATCGGCGGGCCCTTCTCGGTCGCCATCGCCTTCAGGCCGGCATCGACCGTGACCATACCCGGGGTGTTGGAGGAGACCACGCGGGCATCAATCTGCAGCGCCTGCTCGAAGGTCGGCTTGTCGAGCCCGCGCAGGTCGCAGACGTTGTAGTCGTGATCCATGAACACGTAGGAGCCGACCTGCAGCTCTGTGAAGACGCCCAATTTGGCGTCGATGTAGTGCGTACCGGTGCCCGAGCCGGTGACGATGCCGGGCTTCAGCTTGGCGGCCTCGAGCTTGGCGAGACTGACCTTCAGGTATTCCGTGCGCTCCTCGATCTCGGCCTGGCGCTGCTTGAAATCGACGATGTGCTGGTGGCGGCCGCAATAGAACTGCACGCCGGCATAGACGAGGTTCTTCGACGCGACGACCTTCCGCACCAGATCGACCACGCCGTCGGGTGTCGCCACGCCGGTGCGATGCAGGCCGGGATCGATGTCGATGATCACCGTGAGTTTCTTGCCCGCCTTGGCCGCCGCCGCGTCCAGTGCCGCGACATTGGCCGGATGATCGACAACGACCATCAGCCCCTCGACCTTGCCGCTCAGGGCCATCAGGCGGTCGATCGCCTGCGGCGTCACCACCGGCGAGGTTATGTGCAGGCCGGAGATCCCCTGCTCACCCAATGCCTCGGCCTCGCCGAGCTTGGCGCAGCAGACGCCGAGCGCCCCGGCGGCGATCTGGCGCCGGGCGATGTCGGCCGACTTGTGCGTCTTGGAGTGCGGCCGAAGCTTGACGTTGTGCGCCGCCGCGAACTTCGCCATCTCGGCGATGTTGCGGTCGAGCATCTCGAGATCGAGCACCAGAGCGGGCGTGTTGAGCGAGCGTCGCGAGCCCTGCTGGCCGATCAGGTGGCGGTGAAGTTTCTCGGCTTCCATCATGTCACTAACTCTTCTGTTCAAGATGACGCACGACCATGGCCTCGCCGGTCGTGCCGTGATTGACGCCGGCGGTCTTGATGAACGCCGAGTCCTTGCCGGTGCCGAACAGGGCCACACCCTGGGCCAGCAGGCCGCCATCGACCTTCACTGTCTCGCCGGTGATGAAGCGCGCATCATCGCTGCACAGGAAGGCCGCGACGTCGGCGATGTGTTCGGGCGCGCCGCGCTCGGGCCACGGCGTGCGCTTGAACTGCGCCTCGTAGCGCTCGGGCTTGCCGCGGTGGAGCAGCGGCGTCGAGATAACACCTGGCGCAATGCCGACCACGCGGATGCGATGCGGCGCGAGCTCGGCCGCGACATTCTCGGTCAGGCTGATGACCGCGGCCTTCGCCGCCGAGTAGGCGTGGCTGCCGCCGCCGCCCACCATGCCGGCGATCGACGCCGTCACCAGGATCACGCCGCCGTCTCCCATCTTCCGCATCGCCGCCGAGGCGTGCTTCATGCCGAGGAACACGGACCGCACGAGGACGGCGAAGGTGTAGTCCCAGTCCTCGACGCTGGTCTCGCCGATCGGCCCGAAAGCGCCGCCGACGCCGGCATTGAGAAAGGCGATATCGAGCCGGCCAAACCGCTTCACGGCGTCCGACACCAGCGCCGCCACATCGGCTTCGCGCGAGACGTCGCAGCGCAGGAAGGCGATCTGGTCGCCGTGGCCCGCCGCCTTGGCGACGGCGACGGTCTCCGCGCCATTGGCCTCGTTGAGATCGCCGACCACGACCTTCGCGCCCTCGCCAAGGAAGCGCATCACCGTCGCGCGGCCCATGCCGCTGGCACCACCGGTCACGATCGCGACCTTGCCCTGCAGTCGTTTCATGGTGTTTCGCCCTCCGAACGCATGGTGCAGTTGCGCCGTCCCAGCCGCAAGCATGGCGTTTCGCCAACGAAAAGCGGGCAAGCCTGGATGAAGTTCGGCCTGTTCTCCGAGATCTCGAGGCTGCGGCCTGGAACGCGCGCGACATCCCGCTGGCCGGTCCGATCGTCGGCACCTGCCGCGCCGTCGACACCGACCTGCCGCGCATCCGCGGCGGCCGCGCCGGTGAGTAGGCTTCAGGCCAGAGGCGTCAGGCCAGTCCGGCCACCGGCACCGAAGGACGGCGGTCGGTCATCGACGCGACCAGCTTGCGAGCCGCATCCGGCTGCCCCGCCTTGAGATAGGCCGCGAGCAGCGTATTCACGATCAGGTCGCGCTGGGCGCGGCTGCCGCCGATGCGCACGGTCTCGGCAAGCGCAGGCGCCAGTACGGAGATGGCGCCGGACCAGTCGCCCTTGCCGTAGGCGGCAAGGCCTTTGGCCAGGCGCGGCACGATATCGCCCGACGGCGCCTTGCCCGAGGCCGAACGCTCTTCGAGCTCGGCGACGATCGCCGCGATCGCAGCGCTGTCGCCCGCCGCCACTGCCGACAGTGCGCGGTGCACGTCGACGAAGGCGATGCCGGCCTTGGGGAAGGATTTCTGCACGTAGTCGTTCACCTGCTGCCACGCCTGCGGCTTGCGCGGCTGGCCGGCGAGCTCGGCGCGCCACAGGAAGGCCGGCGCATCGGTCGCCACGTTGAGCGCCGGCCCCCAGGCGCCACCGGGACGCACCTGCGCGTCATAGACACGCCAAGCCTTGTCGAGGTCGCCCAGGATCATGGCGAACATCGCGACATGCCAGGAGATGTGGCAATGCATCATCCCCTCGCGGGCATAGGCCGGCAGCCAGCCTTCCAGATAATCCAGGCCCTTCCGGTCCTCGCCCATCTCGTAGAGCACGTGGGCCTTGATGTGTGCGCCGTGCGCGTTGCGCGAATTGGTCTTCATGCTGCGCTCGATCTGCTCGAGCGCCTCGTCAAGCCGGCCCAGCTCCTCCAGCGCGAAAGCATAGACCGCCTGGAACCACCAATCGTCGGCGAGGTGCTTCTTCAGCGGCTCGAGGAACGCCACCTGCTCGGGCTCGCGGCCCTGCCGCCCACTGAAGCCGATCAGGCCGAACACGCCGGTCGCCGGCGCCGCCACCATGGCGTCGCGCGGATATTCGGCGAGGTGCGCCTTGGTCGCCTCGAAGGAATCGACCGGCTTGCCTTCCATGGCGAGCGCCAGCGCGTTGATGTGGCTCTGCTCGCGCGGCGTCAGCTTGGGCGCGAGTTCGCGCGCCTTCGCAACACCGGCACGTGCCGTCGCGACGTCGGCCACGATGAAGCTCGCGCGGGCCAGTGCGATGTGCGCCAGCGCGAAGTCGGGGTCGGCCTCGATGGCGCGCCGCAGGTCGGCCTTATCGGTGTCGCCGGCCCCCAGTACGCCATCGGCGCCGGCGATATAGGCCTCGCGCGCGGCGGCTGAGGAAGTGGTGATCGGCAGGCCATAACGGTCGGTCAGCATTGGTCGTCGTCCTTTGCCCGGAGAATGTCGTTCACGGAATTTCGATCAGGGAATTTCGATGACCCCGGGACCGCCGGCATAGAGCCGGTCGACTAGGGCCTTGCGCCGCTCGAGGGTGGCGCGCTGGTTGATGTAGCCCTTGTCGGTGATCTCGTGGCCGTCGACCGAGGGTGCCTCGGTCATCAACAGCACGCGCTGAACGCGCATCGAGGAGCCCTTGCCCTCGGCATTCATTCGGGCAAGGCCGGCCTTTACCGTCTCGATCACCGCCGGATGGGCGAGCAGCGCGTCGTTGGAAAGCTTCATGTCGTTGTCGCCCGCGACCTTGCGGCAGGCGGCGAAGTTGGGGAAACCGAGCAGGCCGACATGGTCGCGGCCCTCGCCGCACACCACGGCGTCCTGCAGAACTGGTGTCGCCGCCGCGATCGCGGTGGTGCGCAGGGTCCCGACCAGCACGAAGGTGCCGCTCATCAACTTGAAATCCTCGACCACGCGGCCGTCGAAGATCAGGCCCCAGCTCGGGTCCGCAGGGTCGACGAAGCGGCCGGCATCGCCGATCTTGTAGAAGCCCTCCTCGTCGAACATCTGCGCCGTCAGGTCGGGCCGCTTGTAGTAGCCCGGCGTGACGATCACGCTCTTGAGCCTGAGCTCATAGCGGCCCTCCTCGCCGGTCGGCACCATCTTGAGCTTCACGCCGGGATAAGGCAGGCCGATCAGGCCGACGCGCTCGGAGGCCCAGTGCACCGTGGTCGCGGTCGGCGCCGTCTCGGTCGAACCCCAGCCGGTAACGAACGGCAGGCGGTAGCCGGTGTGCTTCACCGCCAGCGTCTCCATCCGGTCGTAGAGATCGTCGGGCAAGGTCGCGCCGCCATAGGCGAGCGAATTGAGGTTCTTGAAGAACTTTTTCGCCAGCGCCTCGTCCTTCTCCAGCGCCGTCGCGAGCATGGCGTAGCCGGCCGGCACGTTGGCGAACGACGTCGGCGAGACTTCGCGAAGGTTCCTCAGCGTCTCCTCGAACAGGCCGGGCAACGGCTTGCCGTCGTCGATGTAGGTCGTGCCGCCTTCGGCGAGATTGCCCTGGAAGGTGGCGTTGCCGCCCATCGTGTGGTTCCACGGCAGCCAATCGAGCTGCACCGGCGAGGGGTCGTCCGCCTTGCGCACCCGCGCCATCTGACCCATGGCGATGTTGGCGCACATCATCTCCTGGGTGTTGATCACCGCCTTGGGCATGCCGGTGCTGCCCGAGGTGAACAGGAACTTGCCGACCGTCCCGGGGCCGATCTGGTCGAGCGAGCGTTGCACCGCTTCCGTCGCCCGGGTCGCAACCAGCTCGCCGAACGGCAGCGACTGGCGTTTCGGCGGCGCCTTGTCGACATGGACGATGATCACGCCGTCCAGGTCGAGGGCGTCGAGCGCGCCGGCATAGATCTCGCCGTTCTGTACGAACACCATGCCCGGCTTGATGAGGTCGAAGACGTATTTCAACTTGGCGTGGTCTTGGCTCATCACCGAGTAGGCGGGCGACACCGGAGCCACCGGCGCCCGCGCCTGCATCGCGGCCATGGTGAGCAGCGCGAACTCGATGGAATTCGACGACAGGATCATCACCGCCTTGTTTGGGCCGAAGCCGCGGTCGAGCAGCGCCTGGGTGATCGAGTCGATCTGCTTCTTCGCCTCGGCGTAGGTGACCTTGAGCCACTCGCGCGCGGGCCCGCGGCGCTGCGCCAACCACACCCTGTCAGGCGCCTCGGCTGCCCATTTGGCGACGAAGGCCGGCACGTGCTTCTCATAGGCCTTCAGCCGGTGCCGCGACTGCAGGATCACCGTGCCGTCGGCGCGGCGCTCGGTCTCGACATCGCGGCTCAGGAAGTCGATCGGCTTGAACGGAATCTGTGCCAGCGTGTCCATAAACTATGCCTTGAAGCGACTGATCGCTTTCTCGTCGAATTTGAGACCGAGCCCGGGAGCCGTGGGCAATACCATCTCGCCGTTCTCGATCCGTGGCGTTTCCTCGTAGAGCGCCAGCATCCACGGCATGTACTCGACTGTCAGCCCGTTCGGGCAGGCCGCGACCATGTGAACCAGCACTTCCGGCATGACGTGACTGACGATCGGCAGGTTGAAGGCCTCGGCCATGCCGGCGACCTTCATCCACTGGCTAACGCCGCCCACGCGCGCGAGATCGACCATCACGATGTCGACCGAACGCGCCTCGATCATCTGGCGGAAAGGCTGGATGCCCCAGACATATTCGCCGCCCGCGACCGGAGTCTTGAGCGCGGCGGTGACGCGTGCCAGGCCCTGGTAGTCGTCGGCCGCGGTGACGTCTTCCAGCCAGAACAGCCCGACGCCGGCCTGCTCGACCCGATGGCCGATATCGATCGCCTGCTCGGGCCGCCAGCGCTGGTTGATGTCGCACATCAGTTTGATGTCGGGACCGATGGCGTCGCGGACCACGCGCACGCGGCGCACTTCCTCGGCGGGTGTCGGGTTTCCTGGCAATCCCATCTGGGTCTTCATTTCCCTGAAGCCCTTCTGGATCAGGATGCGCGCGGCCTGTTCGGCCTGCTTGTCGGTGAGACCGCGGCGCAGCGAGCCCGACGCATAGGTCGGCACGCGGGCACGATGGCCGCCCAGCAGCTTCCACAGCGGCTGCTCGAGCGCCTTGCCCTTGATGTCCCACAGCGCGGTGTCGATCGCCGACAGCGCCAGGGTGAAGATGCCGCCGGGCCCGCCCGAGCCCGCGGAAATGTCACCGCCGCGCAGCTTGGCGATGATCGCCTCGATCCGCATCGGATCCTCGCCGATCGTCACCGCAGCCAGGTCCTGCACCGCCGCATGCAGGGCGCGTGTCAGGCGCCCGCCATAAAGGGTGACGCCGATGCCTTCGATGCCCTGATCGGTGCGCAGGCGCACGATCACGATCGGGCGCGTGCGGCCACCTTCTTCCGGCATGTTGGCCAGCGGGTCGTCCTCCGGGACGTTGAGAATGCTTGCCTCGGCGGCAGTGATTTTCATTGGCATTTCCTCCACCTGCAGACCGCGATCCGAAACCAAGACTGCGACCTGAATGGCCGTTCACAATGTCATGATTTTCCGCCAGAGTCCGCCGCAGCACCAGAAGAGACGCCCCGGGAAAGGGCAGGAGGACAGCGATGGATTTTGAATTTTCAGACCGCACCAAGGCGCTTCAAGAGAAGCTCAACAAGTTCATGGACGAGGTCATCTACCCGGCCGAGACCGTCTATGAGGAGCAGATGGAAAAGGCCAAGGACCGCTGGCAGCTCCCTCCGGTGATGGAAGAGGTCAAGGCCGAGGCGAAGAAGCGCGGCCTGTGGAACATGTTCCTGCCGGCCGACCGTGACTCCGGTGACACGCATGGCACGATGGGCCTCTCTAATCTCGAATACGCGCCGCTCTGCGAGATTCTCGGCCGTTCCTCGATCGCCTCGGAAGCGACCAACTGCTCGGCACCCGACACCGGCAACATGGAAGTGTTCGCCCGCTACGGCTCGAAGGAGCACAAGGAGAAGTGGCTGAAGCCGCTGCTGAACGGCGAGATCCGTTCGTGCTTCGCCATGACCGAGCCCGCGGTCGCCTCGTCCGACGCGCGCAACGTCGAGTGCCGCATCGAGAGCGATGGCAACGATTATGTCATCAACGGCCGCAAGTGGTGGTCGTCGGGCATGGGCGATCCGCGCTGCAAGGTCATCATCCTGATGGGCAAGAGCGATCCCAACGCGCCAGCCTACCGCCAGCAGTCGATGATCGTGGTGCCGCGCGACGCCAAGGGCATCAAGATCGTCAAGATGCTGCACGTGTTCGGCTACGACGATGCCCCGCACGGCCACGCCGAAGTGATCTACGACAACGTCCGCGTGCCGAAGTCGGCCATCCTGCTGGGTGAAGGCCGCGGCTTCGAGATCGCCCAGGGCCGCCTCGGTCCGGGCCGCATCCATCACTGCATGCGTGCGATCGGCGTCGCCGAGCGCGCGCTCGAAATGGCGATCAAGCGCGC
This sequence comes from uncultured Reyranella sp., assembly GCA_964480235.1. Lineage (GTDB taxonomy): Bacteria > Pseudomonadota > Alphaproteobacteria > Reyranellales > Reyranellaceae > Reyranella. The sequence goes on from CAYZQZ010000080.1 coordinate 11,747, forward strand.
CAAGAGCCGCGTCGCCTTCGGTCAGCGCATCTCGGAGATGGGCGTCACCAAGGCCCATGTCGCCGACATGCGCATGGAGATCGACATGGCCCGCCTGCTGGTGCTCAAGGCGGCGTGGGCGATGGACAAGTACGGCAACAAGGAAGCCCGCCAGCAGATCGCGATGATCAAGGTGGCGGTGCCGAACATCACGTCGAAGGTGGTCGACCGCTGCCTGCAGCTGCATGGCGCCGGCGGCGTCAGCCAGGTGTTCAAGCT
>CAYZQZ010000081.1:0-11976 GCA_964480235.1 uncultured Reyranella sp.
ACGAGAGCTTGGTCGGATCGCCGCCCACCTTCTCCAGCGCCTGGTAGATCGGCACGGTTCCTATCGGCACCGGCGCGTTGCGAATGATCCATTCGCGCGTATCGTGGATGTGACGCCCGGTCGAGAGATCCATGACCGTGTCGGCGCCCCAGCGGATCGCCCACACCATCTTCTCGACTTCCTCCTCCATCGAGGACGAGACCGCCGAGTTGCCGATATTGGCGTTGATCTTCACCAGGAAGTTGCGGCCGATGATCATCGGCTCGAGTTCCGTGTGGTTGATGTTCGCAGGGATGATCGCGCGCCCCAACGCGATCTCGTTGCGCACAAACTCGGGCGTGATGAACTCCGGCAGAACTGCGCCAAAGCTCTCGCCGTCGCTGAGACGCTCCCTGGCGAGCTCGTGAGCGACCTTGCGGCCGAGGTTCTCGCGCTCGGCAACGTAGATCATCTCCTTGGTGATGACGCCGGCCTTGGCCCATTCGTATTGCGTGATCTTGTGGCCATTGAGGCCGCGCAGCGGCCTGGGCGTGTTCGGAAACGGTTGCAGGGCGCCGACCTTCACGTTGCCGTTATCGATCGGCTGGATCGGGCGGCCAGCATATTGCTCGACGCCACCACGTGCCATCACCCAGGCACGGCGCGTCTGGGCGAGACCCTTGGTGACGTCGATCGGAATCGTCGGATCGGTATAGGGGCCGGTCGTATCGTAGACGCGGACCTTGGGCTCGGTCGGTTCGCTGAGCGTGATCTCGCGCAGGGGCACGCTGATGTCGGGTGCCGCCTCGGGCGTGACGTAGATCTTCTGCGACGCCGGCAGCGGGCCGGTGGTCACTTTCGGGGTGGCGATGATGTTGTCCATGACGAGGATCTCCTGTGGCTGATGACAGACGGAGACCCGGTGGTGTCGTGCAAAGGAGATATCCGTTCCCTTCGCCGGCATGACCCGGATCAGGTTCAAAGGGTCACCGCGCCGGCAAAAGCCCGTCGGTATCTCAGCCCCCTGACAGGGCCCCCCTTGGACAGAGAAATTCTAGACCGAAAGGCCTGGCGGGAAAACTGGCCTAAATCACTTTTGCAGCACGCATTTCAGCGATCTCGGCCGCGGAATAGCCTGCCTCGCGCAATACTTCGTCGGTGTGCTGGCCAATCGTGGCCGGCGGGCGCTCGATCGAGCCGCCGTCATGCTCCATCCGGAAGCCCGAGCCCACGACCTTGATCGGTCCATGCTCGGTCTCGATCGTCTGCATGATCGTTCGGTGACCATAATGGTCGAGCTTCACGGTCTCGGGAATCGAGAGCACACGGCCGGCCGGCACGTCGGCCTTGGCGAATTTTTCCGCCCAGGTGGCCGACGTTTCCTTTTTCATCGCTGCCTCGACGATCTCATGAAGAGCCGTATTGTTGGCGATGCGCGTGGGCCAGTCCTTGAAGCGCGGGTCCGGGAGTGCGGCCTCGCAGCCCAGCACCTTCATCAGCCGCTGGAACTGCGGATCGGTCATGACCGCCAGCACCATCCAGCCGTCCCTGGTCTTGAACAGGTTGCCCGTCGGCTTGCGGGTCACCGAAAGATTCTGTGCCTGCTCGTGCACGCGGCCAGTCATCATGTGTTCGGTGAACTGCTGGGCAAGGAAGCCCGTCACCGCATCGATCATGGCGACGTCGACGAGCTGGCCCTTGCCGGTGTGCGTACGCTGGTAGAGCGCCGAAGCGACCCCGAACGCCGCCGTGAAGCCCGACATCACGTCGGCACCGGCGAAGCCCACGCGGGTCGGGCCGTTTGCGGGAAAGCCGGTGATCGACATCAGCCCCGACATCGCCTGGATCATGCCGTCGAACGCCGCCGTCGCCTTGTCGGGCCCGACCTGGCCGAATCCCGACACCGCGCAATAGATCAACCGCGGATTGACCTTTTTCAGCGTCTCCCAGCCGATGCCGAGCTTATCCATCACACCGGGACGAAAATTCTCCATCACCACGTCGACCTTGGGCACCATTCGCATGATCGCCTCGATCGCCTTGGGGCTCTTGAGGTCCATGGTGATCGAGCGCTTGCCGGCATTGACCGCCACCCAGGGCGCGGCCATGCCGCGCTTCTCCCAGTCGTTGGAGCGCGTACCAAAGCGCATCTCGTCACCTTCGCGCGCTTCGACCTTGATCACATCTGCGCCAAGCAGCGCCAACTGGTACGAGGCATAAGGCCCGGCCAGCACACGCGTGAAATCGAGGATCTTTACGCCGGCGAACGGCTTGCTCATCGCTGAAATCCTAGGCGACGCCGGCCTTCTTGCGCTGTTCGAGCGCGGTCTGCTTCACCTTGTCGAACTCGGCACGCCGCTTGGCGACTTCTTCGGCCGGCATGCGCGAGATGTTGTTGTAGTCGTTCTTCCAGTCGCCATCCTCGTTCCAGCGCAGCGGCGATTGCACCGTCGTGCGCGGACCGATCGAACTCTCCAGCACCTTGAGTGCCAAATCGAGCGTGAAGCGCTGAGTGTCCGGCTCGTGCGGCTTGCCGCAGGAATTGCCGAGCGGGAAGTCGCTGAAGAGGAACCGCGGCACCCCACACCATTCGACGATGTCCTTGGCGGCCCCCATGACCACCGTCGGGATGCCGTTCTGCTCCAGGTATCGGGCGACCAGACTCACGGTCTGGTGACAGACGGGTCAAGTCGGAACAAGCAGCGCGGCGTCGACCTGATCCTGCCGGCAGCGCGTAAGGATCTCCGGCGCATCGGTCTCGATCGTGACCCGCTGGCTGCGATTGGTCGGCGCACCGTGAAAGCGTTTGGCGAGCTTGAACCGGCCCTGGGCCGCAAACTCCCGCATCAGGCGCAGCGGGAACCAGGTGTTGGAGTCCTTGGCCGTGGTGTGCTTGCGATCATATCCGATATGGCTGATGCGCGTGTCGTGGTCGTTCGCGGTATCGCCGGAATAGACGCTGTAGAATTTGGCACCGGCGTTGTAGGCCGCCCCGGGACCCTGGTCGCCCTTGTCGGGCTGGTAAGGAGCCGCCGTCGTGATCAGCACCAGCGTGCTGTCCTTGAGCGGCTTCTTCAGCGGCGTGAACGGCGCGTCGGTGTAATGCGCCCAGCGATAGGGATTGTCGTAGCCGAGCGCGAGGTAATAGTCGCGCGTGCGCCGCATGTATTCGAGCGGCGCGTCGAAATCGGGCGCGAAATTGGTCGTGTCAGCCATGGTCACAAACGTGCGACCGGTCGGCGGCGAAGTCAAACCTCAGAGGCCCAGAAATCGCAGGTCTGCCCTGCCACCGCGCGCGGGCGGGCACCAGTAATAGGCACCGGTCACTGGCCGAGAGAACTGGAACAGCGCATCGGCAATGCCGTCGTCAAGACCCGCCATATGGCGCATCTGACGGGTGAAGGTGTCGAGGTGAGCCACGTAGGCGATGAATTCGAGTCCCTTGGCGCGTTCATTGGCGAACGACATCGAGCGGCGGACCATGAAGCCGTTGGGTTCGAAATCTTCCTGCGCGGTGCGCTTGACGTGTGCGCTCTTGGGCGCGTGCTCGAGTTCCTCATTGTCGCTCAGCCGCCGTCCGATCGCATTGTCGCGCCGCGCCGGTGACAGGCTGTTGAAGTACTCAAGGTCGTGCAGCCAACGCTGCACACCGACGAAGGCGGAGCCCGCCAGCCCCGGCCCCTTGGCGACGACCGCCGCCTTCACGGCCTTGGCCCCCTTGGGGTTCTCGGTACCGTCTTCGTATCCGCTGAGATCGTGGCTTCCGTTGTGAAAGGTCGCCATCGAATCGGCGATCATGAAGTCTCGCCCAAGCAGCGCCTTGACCTTCTGCAAGGTGGCGAATATGCCGCCCTGCGTTGCACCGGCCAGCATCAGCCACATCCCATGCTGGGTCGACGGCACGCCCGAACCGGGCGCCGACATCGCCGGAAAGGTCGACAGGCCCGGCACCTTCTTGCGCAGTGCCATCGTCAATGGTTCGCCAATACCGAGCGTGCCCCAGTCGAGGTCGTAACCGGCGGCAACCCGTTTCAACCCCTTGGCGGGGTCGCCGCCCGGCGCAAGATCGATGGAGAGCGAGAGGCCACACTCGAGCGGCTTGGCGAGGACGAAACGTTGCGACTTCATGCTTTGCCTCGTAACCACGATCCAGTCGGGTGACAAGCGGCGGCGACGAACTTACCGTCGCAGCCAGGGAGGACCTAACAATGATTTTCACGCGTCGCCGGAGCATGCGCATCGGCATGGCCGCCGGCCTCTCGGCGGTCGCACCGGCTGCATTTGCGGATACCTACCCGAACAAGGCGATCCGCTTTCTCGTGCCCTATCCGGTCGGTGGCATCGTCGACATCGTGGCACGGGCAATCGCCGAGCCGATGGCGGTCGAACTCGGTCAGCCGATCGTGGTCGATCCCAAGCCTGGCGCGAACAGCACGCTCGCCACCGCCATGATCCCGCAGGCACCGGCCGACGGTTACACCTGGGTGATCGCTACCATCAGCCATGTCGTGGCGCCTCATCTTCAGACCGTGAGCTATGATGCGCTGAAGGATTTTCAGGGTGCGGCCCTGGTTGCCGTGGCCACGTCGATCGCCACCGTCAATCCCAGCTTGCCGGTCAACAACCTCAAGGAGCTGGTGGCCTACGGCCGCGCCAACCCCGGCAAGCTCAACTACCTCAATCCGGGCAACGGATCATCGATCCATCTCTCGGCCGAACTGCTGAAGAGCGTCGCCAAGTTCGACATGACCTCGGTGCCCTATCGCGGCATTCCGCCCGGAATGACCGACCTCATGGAAGGCCGTCTGCAGGTCGGCTTCCTGCCCGGACCGTTGGCCCTGCAGCATGTCAAAGCAGGCAAGCTGCGCGCCATCGGCTTCATTGGGGACAAGCGCAGCAAGGAACTGCCCGATGTGCCGACTTTCACCGAGCAGGGTTTCGGCGATGCGCAGGTGATGAGCTGGTACACAATCGCCGTGCGCGCCGGCACGCCACCCGAGATCGTGAATCGCATCCACGCCGCGGCGATAAAGGTGGTCGCCACCGCCGAGACGCGCGAGCGGCTGGACAAGGCGTCGTGCGACGTACCGGCCGCGCGGACACCGGCTGAAGTGCAGGCTCTCTACGTCGCCGACTATGCGCGCTATGGCAAACTGGTGAAGGAAGCAGGCATCAAAGGCGACAGCTGACGCCAGCGACAATGGGCAAGCGCACCGGTACCTCGAGGCGGCGGCCAAGCCTGGCAACAAGAACGCCGTCGAAAACCCGGCGTTGACGAAAGCGCGACGGGATAGCCTCAGTCGTTTGCACGCCCGGCTATTGTGGAACCGGGCGGGGAGCCCGGCCGACACGCTTGTGATCCGGCAGCCATAGTGCCGCCCCGATTCATCGCGCTATATATGAAGCGAGGCGATAACCAACGGGAGCGCGGGCGAATGACGATTAATCGGCGCAGCGTTTTGGCGGGCGGCGCCGCGCTCGTGATCGGGGCTCCGGCGATCGTGCGGGCGCAAGGTTCATCCAAGGTGCATGTCAGCCACGGCTTCGCCATGCATGGAGCGCCCAAGTATCCGGTCAACGCCGGTCCGCCCGACTATCTCAACCCCAATGCCCCAGCAGGCGGCATGGCAAAGTTCGGGGCTCGCGGGACTTTCGATTCGCTGCATCCCTTCATCACCAAGAGCGTGCCGGCCGCGGGTATCACCCAAATCTGGGAACCTCTTTGCTGGAGTTCACGGGACGAAGCTTCGACCGAATACGGCCTGATAGCCGAGAGCATCGAATGGCCGGAGGACCGCTCCTGGGTCGCCTTCACCCTACGGCCGCAGGCCCGGTGGCATGACGGAAGTCCAATCACAGTCGAGGACGTGATCTTCACCTTCGACATCCTGAAGGCGAAAGGCGCACCAAACTACGCGTTCTACTACAACGATGTGCTGAAGGCGGAGAAAATCGGCGATCGCAAGGTTCGGTTCGCCTTCCGCGACGACACCAATAAGGAACTGCCCCTTATCGTCGGCCAGCTTCAGATTCTGCCGTCAAGATGGTGGGCAACGCGCGACTTCGAGAAAGTCTCCCTCGAAATACCCATTGGAAGCGGCGCCTACAGGGTCGAAGCATTCGATCCAGGCCGCTCGATCACCTATCGTCGCGTGTCCGACTGGTGGGCCAAGGATCTTTGGATGAACCGCGGCCGCAACAACTTCGAAACGATCCGCTACGAGTATTATCGTGACGTCACGGTACAGTTCGAGGCCTTCAAGGCCGGCGAGATCGACATCCGTCAGGAGAACATCGCGCGCAACTGGGCGACCGCCTACGATGTGCCACCGGTCAAGGACGGTCGTATCAGGCGCGACGAAATCCCCCACGAACTGCCCACCGGAATGCAGTGCTTTACCTTCAACACCCGCCGCGAGTTGTTCAAGGATAGGCGCGTGCGCGAGGCGATTGCCGGCATGTTCGACTTTGAATGGAGCAACAAGAACCTCTTCTACGGGCTCTACAAGCGCAACCTGTCGTTCTTCGGAAACTCCGAACTGGCATCGTCCGGTCTGCCTTCGCCGGAAGAACTCAAGTATCTTGAGCCGCTCAAGGGCAAGATCCCCGATGAAGTCTTTGCGAGGGAGTTCAAGCTGCCGGTGACGGACGGCACGGGCAACGTACGTGACCTCGCACGCCGGTCCTTGACGCTGCTCAAGGAAGCCGGTTGGGAGATCAAGGACGGCAAGATGACCGACAAGGCGGGCAGGAAGCTCGCCTTTGAAATGTTGCTCAACGACGCGAGCTTCGAGCGCATCGCGCTTCCCTACAAGCAGAACCTCGAGCGCATCGGCGTCGATATGAATGTACGCACCGTCGACACGGCACAATTCAAGCGTCGTGAGGACGAGTTCGACTTCGACATGATGTCCGACGGCTTCGGCCAGTCCTTGTCGCCGGGAAATGAGCAGCGCGACTTCTGGGGCTCCAAGGCCGCGGGCACGCCGGGCAGTCGCAACACCGCCGGAATCAAGGATCCGGCGATAGATCGGCTGATCGAGCAGCTGATCGGCGCGCCCGATCGTGAGAGCCTGATCGCCGTGACGCGCGCGCTCGACCGTGTGCTGCTGTGGAACCACTTCGTCCTGCCTGCCTGGCACAACAACAAGGCTTTTGTCGCGTACTGGAACAAGTTCGCCAGGCCCGAAAAGAGCGCAAAATACGCACCTGTGGCTCTCGACACCTGGTGGGTCGACCCCGCCAAAGAGAGAGTGCCGCCCCAGCCGGAGAAGAAGTAGACCTTCCCGCCAGATGCTCGCCTACATCCTGCGCCGCCTGATGCTCATGGTGCCGACCTTGCTTGGCATCATGGTGATCAATTTCGTGATCATCCAGGCTGCTCCCGGCGGACCTGTCGAGCAGATGCTGTCTCAGATCCAGGGCACGGCCGGAAACGCAATCGATCGGGTTTCGGGCAACGTCAGCGACACAAGTAGCCGCACGCAGACCGACACGTCGGGCGGCGGCGCCGGCACCTATCGCGGTGCGCGCGGCCTGCCGAAGGAGCTCATCCAGCGTATCGAAAAGATGTACGGATTCGACAAGCCGATGCACGAGCGCTTCTTCCTGATGATGAAGAACTACCTCGTTTTCGACTTCGGCGAGAGTTTCTTCCGCAATCGCCGCGTGGTCGATCTGGTGATCGACAAGCTGCCGGTCTCGATCTCACTCGGCCTCTGGACGACGCTGCTGATCTATCTCGTTTCGTTGCCATTGGGCATCGCGAAGGCGGTGCGCGACGGCTCGCGCTTCGATCTCGGGACCTCGAGCACCTTGATCGTCCTGAATGCAATTCCCGGCTTTCTGTTTGCGCTCCTGCTGGTCGTCTTGTTTGCGGGCGGCAGCTACCTGAAATGGTTCCCGCTGCGCGGCCTGGTTTCGGACGACTGGGGGCAGCTCGGCCTGTTTGGAAAGGTTGCCGATTATTTCTGGCACATGGCATTGCCGATCACGGCGATGACCATCGGAGGCTTCACGACGCTGACGTTTCTGACCAAAAACTCCTTCCTCGAGGAGATCAACAAGCAATACGTGCTCACGGCGCGCGCCAAGGGCCTGGCCGAGAGGCAGGTGCTGTACGGTCACGTGTTCCGCAATGCCATGCTGATCCCAATCGCGGGCTTTCCCGCGGCGTTTATCGGCATCCTCTTCACCGGCTCCATGCTGATCGAGGTGATCTTCTCCCTCGACGGCATCGGCCTGCTTGGCTTCGAGGCTGCGCTCAACCGCGACTATCCCCTCATGTTCGGCACGCTCTATTTCTTCGGTCTTCTGGGCCTGCTGATCGGCCTGCTCGGTGACGTTCTCTATACGGTCATCGATCCCCGCATCGACTTCGAGGCGCGCAGCTAATGGACGCGTTGAGCCGACGCCGTCTTGCCGCCTTCCGAGCCAACCGTCGCGGCTTGTGGTCGCTGGTTCTGTTTACCGTCTTGTTCGGGCTATCGCTCGGCGCGGAGATGCTCGCCAACGACCGCCCGATCCTGATCCGCTACGACGGTGAGTTCTACGTGCCGATGATCCGCGACTATCCGGAAACGACGTTCGGGGGAGAGTTTCCGACCAACGCCGTCTACACCGACAAGGAAACCCGGGAATCGATCGCGAAGAAGGGCTGGATTCTTTGGCCGCCTATTCCCTACAGCTACAATACCGTCGGCCAGGGAGAGGAGCGCAAGACGCTTCAACCGCCTTCTCGCGAGCATTTGCTGGGTACCGACGACCAGGCACGCGATGTGATGGCCCGCCTGATTTACGGTTTCCGCATCTCCGTGTTGTTCGGTCTGGTCCTGACTGCGCTCAGTTCGATCATCGGCATCGCGGCCGGTGCCTTCCAAGGCTATTTTGGGGGTTGGGTCGACCTTCTCTTTCAGCGCTTCCTGGAAATCTGGTCGAGCATGCCCACACTTTACCTGCTGATCATCCTGGCGAGCTTCATACAGCCTGGTTTCTGGGTGCTGCTGGGTATCATGCTGCTGTTCAGCTGGATGTCCCTTGTCGGTTACGTGCGCGCCGAGTTCCTGCGCGGCCGCAACTTCGACTACGTGCGCGCGGCCAGGGCACTGGGCATGGTGGACGTGCGCATCATGTTCCGGCACATCCTCCCCAACGCCATGACGACCAGCCTCACCTTCTTGCCCTTCATTCTGGCGGGTTCCGTCACCACTTTGACGGCGCTGGACTTCCTGGGCTTCGGCCTGCCTGCCGGTTCGCCCTCGGTGGGCGAACTGCTTCTTCAAGGCAAGAACAACCTCAATGCGCCTTGGCTCGCATTCACCGGCTTCATGGTAATCGCCACCATGATGACCTTGCTGGTATTCATTGGGGAGGCGGTGCGCGACGCGTCCAACCCGCGCAAGGTATTCGCATGAACGAGCCTGCTTTACTCCAGGTCCGCGAGCTCTCTGTCACGTTCGGCGCCGGCGCCAATGCAGTCGACGCGGTCAAACGCGTAAGCTTCGACATCGCCCGAGGGGAGACGGTGGCCTTGGTGGGCGAATCCGGCTCGGGCAAATCGGTAACGGCGCTGTCGGTGCTGCAGCTCCTGCCCTACCCGATGGCCAGACATCCCACCGGTTCGATCCGTTTCCAGGGCCAGGAGCTGGTCGGCGCGGCGGCAGGCGAGCTCCTGAAGGTGCGCGGCAATCGCGTGTCGATGATCTTCCAGGAGCCCATGACTTCGCTCAACCCGTTGCACACGATCGAGCGGCAGGTCAACGAAGTGCTGATCCTGCACAAGCGCCTGACCCGCGAGGCAGCCCGACGTCGCACGCTCGAACTTCTCGAGCAGGTCGGCATTCCCGACGCGGCCAAGCGGCTCGACGCCTATCCGCACCAGCTTTCGGGCGGCCAGCGCCAGCGCGTGATGATCGCCATGGCCCTCGCGAACGAGCCCGACCTGCTGATCGCCGACGAACCGACCACCGCGCTCGATGTCACCATCCAGGCGCAAATCCTGAAGTTGCTGAAGAGCCTGCAATCCCGGTACGGCATGGCACTGCTGTTCATCACTCACGACCTTGGGATTGTCGCCAAGATCGCCGACCGGGTCTGCGTCATGACCAAGGGCGAGATTGTCGAGCAGGGTCCGGTTGCAGAAGTATTCGGTCGCCCCAAGCATGCCTATACACAGCATCTTCTGTCAGCCGAGCCGAAGGGCCAGCCGGCAATGACCGATCCCGCGGCGCCGGAAATCGTCCGCCTCGACGACCTCAAGGTGCATTTCCCGATCAAGCGCGGCGTGCTGCGCCACACCGTGGGCCACGTAAAGGCAGTCGACGGCGTCAGCCTTACCCTGAAACAGGGGCACACGATCGGGCTGGTGGGCGAGTCCGGATCCGGCAAGACCACACTGGGGCTGGCACTGCTGCGCCTGGAGAGAAGCCAGGGCGGCATCGCCTTCGATGGCCAGGATCTGCAGAAGCTGGCCCAGCGCGACTTGCGACCCTTGCGCCGCCAGATGCAGATAGTCTTCCAGGATCCCTACAGCTCGCTCAGCCCGCGCATGACGGTGGGCGCCATCGTCGGCGAAGGGCTGGAAGTGCACAACATCGGCAGCGAGGCCGAGCGCGCCCGCATGATCGACGACGCGCTCCGAGAGGTCGGCCTCGATCCCGCGAAGTTCCCCGGCCTGCGCGACCGCTATCCGCATGAGTTCTCCGGCGGCCAGCGCCAGCGCATCGCCATCGCCCGCGCCCTGGTGCTGAAGCCGCGCTTCATCGTGCTCGACGAGCCGACCTCGGCCCTCGACATGAGCGTGCAGGCGCAGATCGTCGATCTGCTTCGCGACCTGCAGGCGCGGCACAAGCTCGCCTACCTCTTCATCAGTCATGACCTGAAGGTGGTCCGGGCGCTGGCTGACGAAGTGGTCGTGCTGCGCCATGGCAAGGTTGTCGAACGCGGACCTGCGAAGCAGGTGTTTGAGACGCCGCAGACGCCCTACACCAAGGCATTGATCGCAGCGGCGTTCAATCTCGAGGCAATCGCGTAGAGTCGCACGCAAGCAGGGGGAGTACATGGCGGGAGCCATCGCGTATGTCAGCCGTGACACAGACGGCATGCACTGGAAAAAGATCTTCGAGGATGCGATTGGCCCGACCGATTTCCGCACCCTGCAGACCGGCTTCGGCAACACCGATGAGATCGAAATTGCGCTGGCGTGGAAGCCGGACAAGGGCGTGCTGGCGTCGTTCAGGAACCTGAAGATGGTCGTCTCGCTCGGCATGGGCGTCGATCATCTACTGGCCGACAATCGCGTGCCTGAGGGCGTGCCGATCACCCGCATCATGGATGACGGGCTCGTCGGTCAGATGAGCGAGTACGCGATCTATTGGGCGCTGCGCCATCACCGTGACATCGACAAGTACGCCGACCTGCAGAGCAGGAGGGAATGGAAGCCCCTCGACTTCGTCGACACCATCCATCGCAAGGTCGGCGTCATGGGCCTGGGTACGATCGGCCAGGACACGGCAACGAAGTTCGCGGCGCTGGGGTTTCCGACCGCGGGCTGGAGCCGCACTGCCAAGACCCTGCCCGGCATCGAGACTTTCCATGGCCCTGACGGCCTGCTGAAGTTCCTGGCGCGGACCGACATTCTGGTCGCCGTGCTCCCGCTCACCCGCGAGACGCACGGCATCCTGAATGCCAGGAGTTTCGCCGCCCTGCCCAAGGGCGCCTATGTGATCAACATGGCACGCGGTGGCCATGTTGTGGATGCGGACCTGTTGGCGGCGCTGGACTCGGGTCACCTCAGCGGCGCTGCACTCGATGTCTTCAACACCGAGCCACTGCCGAAGGATCACCCCTACTGGACCCACTCCAAGGTGCGCGTGACACCACATATCGCGGGTGCCACGAACCCGCGCACCGCGTCACCGGGCGTGGTCGAGAACATCAGGCGGCTGCGCAGCGGCCAGCCACTCATTCACACGGTCGATCCGAAGTCGGGATACTGAT
>CAYZQZ010000082.1:0-11946 GCA_964480235.1 uncultured Reyranella sp.
CGGCGCCATGGCGCTGTTCGGCGAGAAGTACGGCGAGGAAGTGCGCGTGCTCGCGATGGGCGGCGCCGATGGCGAGAAGTACTCCGTCGAGCTGTGCGGCGGCACGCATGCGCTGCGCACCGGCGACATCGGCCTGTTCCGCATTGTCGGCGAGGGCGCGGTTTCGGCGGGCGTGCGACGTATCGAGGCGGTCGCGGGCAACGCCGCGGAGGAGCATGTCCGGCGCCAGATCGACCTGCTGACCCAGGCGGCGGCCGTGATGAAGGTGCGGCCAGAGGATCTGCCGGCCCGCCTGCAGGCGCTGGTCGACGGCCAGCGCCGGATCGAGCGGGAACTGTCCGACGCCAAGAAGGCGCTGGCGCTCGCGGGCGGCGGTTCGTCCGGCGGCGGTGCCGCGCCGGCCGACGAGGTACGCGAGATCGGCGGCGTGAAGATGATCGCCCGCGTACTCAACGGCGTGCCGGGAAAGGATCTCAAGGGCATGGCCGACGAGTTCAAGAAGAAGCTGGGCTCCGGCGTGGTGGCACTGATCGGCGTCGAGGAAGGCAAGGCCTCTGCCGTGGTGGGTGTTACGGACGACCTCGCGAAGAAATTCTCCGCCGTCGAACTCGTGAAGGCCGGCGTCGCGGCGCTGGGTGGTAAGGGCGGCGGTGGCCGCCCCGACATGGCGCAGGGCGGCGGACCCGACGCGGCCAAGGCGTCTGATGCGCTGAAGGCCATCGAGGCGGCACTTGGAGGGGCGAAGTGAGCGACCAGGTGATTCGGACGTCTCGGAAGACCCTGGTGCTCGGCGCCCTCGCGGCGATTCTTCTGGGCGGCTGCGACAGCCCCCCGCCTGCTTCGTCGAACCGCGGCGCGGCTCCTGCACCGGCACCGGCGGCGGCCGGTGCCCCGGCGGGCCAGGAAAATCCCGAGAGATACGCCCGCGACCGCAGCGCCTGCCAGGCACAGGCAACCGAGCAGATGAAGACTCGGCGTGTCGTCGATTACGGTCAGCGTGGCGTGTTCGAGGGCCAGATGGACCGCTACGGCACCAATGCGCTGTCCGACCGCATGGCCGACTACAGCGATACCAAGAGCTACGACCGCTACGTCGGCGACTGCATGGCCGCCCGTGGCTACCCGCAGGCCACCCAGGACAAGTGGTGGAACAAGAAGCTCACGTTCTAGCCGGAGGCCGCGTGGGCGCCACGTGTCGAGGCGCGTTCCCGGCAGGCTAGAGTCTCCGCGTCTTTTCCCGCCGGCGAAGCCAGGCGACGCCGTTCCAGGTCGCCATGACCAGGCCGATCGCGACCAGCACCATTGCGGCGTTGCGCAGCGCAGGGACCGCGCCGCTGTCGACGCCGTAGATGAACGCCACAGCGACCAGCGCTGCGGTGATCGAGGGAATGGTGAACGCGCCCGCGACCACGAACAGCATTGCCACGCCCACCGGAAAGCCGAGCCAGGTCGCGTAGCTGCCCTTCCACACGCCGTAGCCCCAGGTCGCGGCCATTGCTGCTGCACCGAGACTCCAGCGGATCGCATTTAGCACCGGGCCGGGACGCGGCCGGCGCAGAAAGGACGCCATCGCGCTCGCTCTCTCAGCCCAGGAACGAGCCGTCGGGGTCGCCGTTGAACAGGATGCGGCCGACCGTCTCGAAGTGCGCCTCGCGCGACTGGATCTGCTGGCTGAGTGTGTGGATGTCGCGAAACCGCCGTTCGAACGGCGTGCCGATGAAGATCGAGGAGGTGCCCGCCGCCCGGTAGGTGTAGTCGGCAACCTCGAGCGAGACGTGGATCGCCTGGCTGCAGCCGAGACGAATGCGCGCACGCTGTTCGGTGCCGATGGGCTCGACCTCGTCCGCGGTGGCCCAGGCGCCCTTCAGCAGCTCCGCCAGCCAGACCTGGGCCGACCCGAGGCTCGCCTCGCGCCGCGCCACGTCGGCCTGCACCACCGGGCTGTCGGCCAGCCGGCTCATGTTGCGCGGCGTCTTTTCGGCGGCGAGCGCCACGAACGAATCGAGCATGGCGCGGGCGATGCCGAGCGCCACGCCCGCCACGCCCACGGCATAGAGCCCCTGCGTGGTGAAGGCGTAGAGCTTGCCCCGGTCGCGCCGCAAGGACGGATCCTCGCGCGTGCCTGAATAGGCCTCGGGCACGAACACGTCCTCGACGCTGTAACCCTCCGACGCCGTGCCGCGCATGCCCATCGTGTTCCAGTCGTGGATCGGGCTGGTCTGGCTCTTGGGCATCAGCAGGGTGCGAATGGTCGGCTTGCCGAAGCGGTTCTTGCGCAGGGAGCCGTCGGGCTCGACCACCTGGCAGTGCGCGCCCATCCAGTTGGCCTGGCGCGTGCCCGAGGCAAAATGCCATTCGCCGCTCACGCGGTAGCCGCCTGGTACGGCGAGGGCGCGGTGCTGGGTCGGCGGACCCCAGGCGATCAGGGCACGCGGATCGGCATAAATGGCCCGCGCTGCCTCCTCGGAGATGAACGGCGCGATCAGGGCCGAGCTGTTGGCGACGAACAGGTTCCAGCCGACTGAGCCATCGTGCCGCGCCGTCTCCTCGACCGCGCGCAGATATACCCACGGCTCGACCTGGTCACCGCCGACCGAACGCGGCAGCAGCATGCGGAACAGCCGCGCCTCGTGCAGGCGGGAGATCAGCGGCTCGGGAATCTCCATGGTCCGCTCGATCGTGTCGGCTGCGGCTTCGATCGCCGGCCCCAGGTCGCGCGCGCGTGCGACAGGATCTGGGCGGCCGTCGGCGCGGGCAGGCAGGGGAGTGACCGTGCTCATGAGGCGGTCTCCGTCAGGCCGGGGTGCGGGTGGATCGCGGCAGCCTCGCGCCGGGGCAGTCGATGTCGGTCTCGGTGCTGAGCGCGACCGCCCGGTCACGCACGACAAGGTCGTCCTGCGTATGGGCGCCGGACAGCCGGGTCAGCAGCACCCGGTTCCGTGGATCGAACAAAAGCTTGAACAAGGCGGCCTCTTGTCCCGTATCATCGCCCATTAGCGACGTTCGGCAAGGGCCGACGGCCGCAGGGGAGATAAAGATGCGTTCTGTGATCTCGGTTGTGCTGTCGTTCGTCCTGTGCGGCGCTTGTGTGTTTGCGCCAGGACTGCTTGGAATGGACAAGGCGAACGCGCAGTCCGTGGTCGATGGCGACACCATCGAATACAAGGGAGTGGTGCTGCGTCTCTGGGGCATCGACGCCCCGGAGAAGGCGCAGACTTGCGGCGATGGCTGGGCCGCCGGCAAGGCCGCGGCGGACTATCTGGCGCAGCTGATGCAGGGAAAGACAGTGACCTGCGAACTCAAGACCGCGCCGTACAACAAAAAGGAGACCTACGGCCTGTGCAAGGCCGACGGCCAGGACCTGAGCGCCGCCATGGTGAGCGCAGGCATGGCGTGGTCACTGCCGGAACTGACGCAGGATTACACCGTCCAGGATTCCAACGCCCAGTACATGATCCGTGGCATCAACGCTCACCCTTGCGCCAAGGCCTGGGACTGGCGGGAAGAACAGCTCAAGAAGACGGGAAAGTAGGAAAAGCCTTCGTTCCCCGATCAAGTGGCGGTGGAAGGGCGTTACTCGGCCGCGGCCTTCAGCGATTCCGGATTCCGCCACTGCGCCAACAGGTCGGCTTCCTTGGCCTTTGCCTTCTTCAGGTGCGCGTCCTTGACGTGTCCGTAACCACGGATGTCGTCGGGGATGCTGGCGAGCTTCACCGCGAGGTCGAGATTGTGGGGTGACAGGCCGGCCAGCAATTCGTCGACCAAGCTCTCGTACTGTCCGATCAGCGCGCGCTCATGCTTGCGCTCGTCGCTGTAGCCGAACACGTCGAACGCCGTACCGCGCAGGAACTTGAGTTTTGCCAGCCCGCGGAAAACCGGCAGCATCCAGCCGCCGAATTCCTGCTTGATCAGGTGGCCCGTCTGGGGGTCGCGCTGGGCGAACAGCGGCGGCGCGAGGTGAAACTTCAGCTTGAAGTCGCCTTCGAAATGCTGGTCGATCTGGGCTGCGAAGGCGGCATCTGCCTGAAGGCGGGCCACTTCGTATTCGTCCTTGTAGGCGAGCAGCTTGGCGTAGTAGCGCGCGACCGCTTCGGAGAGCCTCGTGCCGCTGCCGAGCCTTTGTTCGACCGCGCGCACGCGGTCGACCAGCGCCATGTAGCGTTCGGCCAGCTTTTCGTTCTGATAGGCTGTCAGCAGCTTTACCCGCGTCGCCACAATGTCATCGAGGCCGCGCGAGACCCTGGTGAACCGCACGACGTTCTCCGGCGGCGCCGTGAGCTTCTCGACCGCCGGTCGGTCGGCGGCGGCACGGCGGCCCCAGCGGAAGGCGGCGAGGTTCATCGCCACCGCCGTGCCGTTCAGTTCTATCGCCTGTTCGAGGGCGGCGTGACCGACCGGGATCAGGCCCTTCTGGTAGGCGTAGCCCAGCATGAAGAGGTTGGTGGCGATCGAATCGCCCATCAGCGCAGTCGCAATGCGGGTAGCTTCGATGAAATCGCAGCCGCCCGCGCCGGCCGCGGCCTCGATCGAGAGCTTCAGCGTATTGGCCGGGAAGGCGAGGTCGGGATGGCGGGTGAACTCGCCAGTGATGGTCTCGTGGGTGTTGACGATCGCCTTCGAGACGCCGGCTTCCAGCTTTGCCAGCGCATCGGGACTGGCGCTGACGACCAGGTCGCAGCCGAGCAGCAGGTCGGCGCCGCCGGCGCCCAGCCGTACCGCATGGAGTGCTTCGGGCGAGGCGCCGACGCGCACATGGCTGATCACCGCGCCGCCCTTCTGCGCCATGCCGAGCTGGTCGAGCACGGTGGCGCCCTTGCCCTCGATGTGCGCGGCCATGCCCATGATCGCGCCGATCGTCACCACGCCGGTGCCGCCGATGCCGGTGATCAGCACGCCATAGGGTTTGTCCGAGACCTGGGGCAGGGATGGGGGAGCGGCAATCCGGGGCTCGTCCGCTGACGCGGCCACGGCCTTCTTCTGTGAGGCCTTGCCCTTGCGCAGTCCGCCGCCTTCGATGGTCACGAAGGACGGGCAGAAGCCGTTCAGGCACGAGAAGTCCTTGTTGCAGGACGACTGGTCGATGGCACGCGTGGTGCCGAACTCGGTCTCGACCGGCGTCACCGACAGGCAGTTCGAGGCCACCGAGCAGTCGCCGCAGCCCTCGCAGACCGCCTGGTTGATGAACACCCGCTTGGCTGGATCGGGGAAGGTGCCGCGCTTGCGGCGGCGACGCTTCTCTGCGGCACAGGTCTGGTCGTAGATCAGGACCGAGACGCCCTGCCAGTCGCGCAGCTCGCGCTGGACGGCGTCGAGTTCGCTCCTGTGATGGAAGGTGACGCCCGGCGCCCAGTCGATGCCGATCGGGTACTTGCCCGGATCGTCGCTGACCAGCGCGATGCGGCGCACCCCCTCGGCATGGACCTGCTGGCTGATCGTCCAGGGATGGACGTCGCCGTCATGCGGCTGGCCGCCGGTCATGGCGACGGCGTCGTTGTAGAGGATCTTGTAGGTGATGTTGGTCTTGGTCGCGATGGCGTGGCGGATCGCGAGATAGCCCGAGTGGAAATAGGTGCCGTCACCCAGATTCTGGAAGACGTGCTTCATGTCGGTGAAGTGGCTGGCGCCGACCCACGGCACGCCCTCGGCGCCCATGTGGGTGAAGGTCTTGGTATTGCGCTCCATGCCGATCGCCAGGGTGTGGCAGCCGATGCCGGCCATCGCCATCGACCCCTCGGGCACTTTGGTCGAGGAGTTGTGAGGGCAGCCGGAGCAGAAATAGGGGACGCGGGCGAGGCCCGCCTCGTTGCGCACCTGGCGGCCGGCCCGGCGCTTCAATGCATCGAAGCGCTGCTTGGTGCTGTCACTGAACGCATCGAGGCCCAGCCGATTGACCAGCGCGGTGGCGATCTCGAATGGCGTCAGCTCGCCGTCGGTCTTGAGCAGCTTCTGGCCCTGCTCGTCGTTCTTGCCGACGACCACCGGACGGCGGCCGGGCGGTTGATTGAACAGCGCATCCTTGAGCTGCTGCTCGATGATCGGCCGCTTTTCCTCGATCACCAGGATCTCGCGCTTGCCTTCGCAGAAGGCGACGGCCCCCTGGGTCTCGAGAGGCCACACCAGGGCAATCTTGTAGATGGCGAGGCCGAGCCGCTCGGCCTCCCGGTCGTCGATTCCGAGTTCGTCGAGCGCCTGGCGCACGTCGAGGTAGGATTTGCCGACCGTGACGATGCCGAAGCGCGCGTCGGGACGTCCCATCATGAGCTTGTCGAGCCGGTTGGCGCGCCAGTAGGCGAGCGCTGCCGGCTGTTTCAGAGTGACAACGCGGCGTTCCTGACCGAGCCAGTCGTCAGGCCAGCGGATATGCACGCCGTCGGGTGGGATGACGAAGTCGGTCGGCGTGTGGATTTCGACCCGGTGCGGATCGACATGGACCGACGCCGACGAATCGACCGTCTCGCTCAGCACCTTGAAGCCGATCCAGAGGCCCGAGTAGCGCGACATCGCAAAGCCGTGCAGGCCAAGATCGAGATATTCCTGGACGCCGGCGGGATGGATGATCGGGATGCCGGCGGCGATCAGCGCCGGTTCGCTCTGGTGCGCCGTGGTCGACGACTTGGCCATGTGATCGTCGCCGGCCAGCGCGATCACCCCGCCATGCCTCGACGTGCCGGCATAATTGGCGTGCTTGAAGACGTCGCCCGAGCGGTCGACACCCGGACCCTTGCCGTACCACATGCCGAACACGCCATCGTAGCGGGCTCCGGGATAAAGATGGACCTGCTGGGTTCCCCACAGCGCCGTCGCGGCCAGATCCTCGTTGGTGCCGGGTTGGAATTCGATATGGCTCTTCTTGATGAAGCGCTTGGCCTGCCACAGCGCCTGGTCGAAACCGCCGAGCGGCGAGCCGCGATAACCGGAGATGTAGCCGGCCGTGTTGAGGCCGGCGGCCTGGTCGCGCTGGCGCTGCATCATCGGCAGGCGCACCAGCGCCTGGGTGCCGGTGAGATAGACCCGCCCGCTCTCGAGTACGTACTTATCGTCCAGGGTTACAGCGACAGACATGAAACGCTCCCTGACTTCTATATAGGGACCGTAGCGACAGAATCTTGCGCGTTGCAATCTGGAACGCGTGCCGTGCGCAAAAAGACGTTTTGGAGACGGTGGCCGGTTCGTTTCGCGTCACCCGTTTCAAGGTTTCACCCCGCCTTGAAACGTTGTAAGCACGCGCGCGTCAGCGATTTTCAGCCTGCCCCAATTGGCCGCCATACTTTAGCCCTTTCGCCCCCATGTCCGTCCTCGTTACCGGTGCCGCCGGCTTCATCGGCAGCCAAGTCTCCCGCAGCCTTCTGGCGCGAGGGGAAGAGGTCGTCGGCATCGACAATTTCAGCCCTTACTACGACCCCATCCTGAAGTTCGCGCGGCTGAAACCCCTCAAGGACGACAAGGGTTTCACGTTCATCGAGGGCGATATCGTCGATCGCGACGCGATGCTGGGCTTAGCCGACAGGTACCGCGGCATCGACCGCATCGTCCATCTCGCGGCCCAGCCCGGCGTGCGCCATTCCATGGTCGATCCCTATATCTACGTGCAGACCAACGTCATGGGCCATCTGGTGATGGTCGAGCTGGCACGGCGGCTGCCGGGCCTCAAGCACTTCGTCTATGCCTCGTCGTCGTCGGTCTACGGCGGCAACCGCAAGCAGCCCTTTGCCGAGGACGATCGGGTCGACCGGCCGATCTCGCTCTATGCTGCGACCAAGCGCGCCGACGAGCTGCTCGGAGAGACATACGCCCATCTCTACGGGATCAAGGCGACCGGGCTGCGTTATTTCACGGTCTACGGCCCGTGGGGTCGGCCCGACATGTCGCCCTGGATCTTCGCCAAGGCGATCCACGAGGGCAGCACGATCAATCTGCATCACCTCGGCTTCGCGAAGCGCGACTACAGCTTCATCGACGACATCGTGGCCGGTACGCTTGCCGTGCTCGACAGGCCACCCGAACAGCCCGGCCACCGCGTGTACAACCTCGGCGCCGCCCGGGCCGAGGAAATCGTCCACGTCGTCGAACTGTTCGAACAGGCGATGGGCAAGAAGGCCGTGGTCGAGCTGAAACCCGGCGAGCCCGGCGACATGCTCGAGACATCCGCCGACGTCTCCGCCGCCCATCGCGACTTCGGCTGGGCGCCGAGGGTTTCTGTGGAAGAGGGCATCCCGAAATTCGTGGAGTGGTTCCGGACCTACAATCGGCTCTGACGTCCGTCGTTCAGAGTGGAGCCGAGGGAAACTCCTTCCCCGCATAAGCTCCAGGGGAAGCGGGAAAGCCTTGCCATGCGACCGTTCGGGCCTTGGTCGTGACGACGAGTTGGGCGAGAGTGCGTCCGATGAGTCTGCTGCAGATCAAGTCCCTGCGCCGCGCCTTCTACGGGCTGGAAGTGCTGCGCGGAGTCGACCTCATGGTGAAGGCGGGCGGGATCACCGGGCTGATCGGGCCGAACGGGGCGGGCAAGACGACGCTGTTCAACGTCATTTCGGGCCTGGTGCCGGCCGATGCTGGCACGATCGTCTTCAACGGCCGGGACACGACCCGATTCTCGCCCGACCAGGTTAGCCGCGCCGGCATGGTGCGCACGTTTCAGGTCGCCCGCGGCTTTCCCAAGCTCTCTGTCTTCCAACACCTGATGCTCTATGGCCGCGACCAGCCGGGCGAGATCCTGTGGCAGGCGATAATCGGTACCAGGGCGGCGCGCGAGCGCGAGGCGGCGCTGGCCGAGCGCGCCTGGGAGACGGCGCGGTTCCTGCGCCTCGACCACCTGATCGACAATCCGGCGACGGCCTTGTCGGGTGGCCAGAAGAAGCTCCTGGAAATCGGCCGCGCCCTGATGGCCGAGCCGAAGCTCGTGCTGCTCGACGAGCCGACGGCCGGCGTCAACCCGACGCTGCAGAACGAGATCGGCGAGCGGCTGCTCGAACTGCCCAAGCGCGGCATCACCGTGCTGCTGATCGAACACGACATGGGCTTCATCGCCCGGCTGTGCGATCCGGTAATCGTCATGGCCGAAGGCCAGGTCCTGACCGAAGGTACGTTCGACCAGGTACGCAGCGATCACCGCGTGCGCGAGGCCTATCTGGGGAGAAGGGCCGCATGAGGAGGGCCGGATGACCCTGCTCTCCGTCACTGGCCTGCGCGGCGGCTATGCTGCGGCCGACGAGATCGTGAAGGGCGCCGACCTTCGGGTCGAGGCGGGCGAGATCGTGGCCCTCATCGGACCCAACGGCGCCGGCAAATCGACCTTGCTGAAGCTGGTGGCCGGTCTGCTGCGGGTGAGCGGTGGCCAGGTGCTGTTCAAGGATCGCGAAATCGCAGGCCTTAGTGCCCCCGACATCAGCCGGCTCGGCCTGTCGTTCGTGCCGCAGGAGCGCAACGTCTTCGGCACCATGACCATCGCCGAGAATCTCGAGATGGGCGGGTTCGTGGACGGCGGCCAGACGAAGCGCCGCATCGGCGAACTCTACGAACGATTTCCCATGCTCGGCGAGAAGCGCCGCGCTGCGGCGCGCACCTTGAGCGGCGGCCAGCGCCAGATCCTCGCCATGGCGATCGCGCTGATGAACGCGCCCGACCTGCTGCTGCTCGACGAGCCCACGGCGGGGCTCAGTCCGCGCGCCGCCGAGGAACTGTTCGGCACCATTGTTGCCCTGAACAAATCCGGGGTGGCGATCCTGATGGTCGAGCAGAATGCGCTCGAGGCGCTGTCGGTGGCGGTGCGCGCCTACGTGCTGGTGCAGGGCAAGCCGGAGCGTGACGGCCGCGCGGCCGACCTCGCCGACGATCCGACCGTGCGCGATCTCTTTCTCGGCGGCAAGGTGCGGCCTATGCTTGGAACAACGATTGGGGGACAGACATGACACGCAAGAATTTCGGCCGCCGTACGGCGCTGCTGTCCGGAGTTGCGGCCTTTGCAGCGCCGTCGATGCTACGCGCGCAATCTGGCGCGAGTGGGGCCGATCCGATCAAGATCGCCACCCTGACGCCGCTGACCGGCGCCGGGGGTAGCTACGGGCCTGTCATGGCCAAGGTGGCGGGCGCGGTAGTCGAGGAAGTGAATGCGGCTGGAGGCGTCCTGGGTCGCAAGGTCGTGCTGGTGAGCGAAGACGACCAGACCAATCCCGATGCCGGCGTGCGCGCCGCGCGCAAGCTGATCGACGTCGACAAGGTTTCCGCCATCATGGGCACCTGGGCCTCGGCGGTGACGACGGCGGTGGCGCCGCTCTGCTGGGAGAGCAAGACGTTCCTCTGCACCGTGTCGGGCGCCGATTCGATCACGCTGCTGCCGCACCAGGGCTATCTCATCCGCACCCAGCCGACACGGTACTCCAGATCACGCGTGCGGGTGAATTCCTGATCTCGCTGGGCGCCAGGAAGACCTACACGCTAGTGCCTCAGACGCCCTTCGCGCAGCGCAGTATCGAGATCCTCGCCGAAGTCACCAAGAAGGCGGGCGGCACGCACGGCAGCCAGATCTACGACGACAAGAAGACCACCTACCGCACCGAGGTCGACCAGGCATTGCGCATGCAGCCCGACGCGATCTTCTGCGCCGGCTATACGCCGGACACGGTCGTGATGCTGAAGGACCTCTATCGCGCCGGCTACAAGGGCAAAATTCTTGGCCAGGCCTATTCGGTGAACCAGAAGCTGATCGACCAGATCGGCCAGAACGAGGTGGTCGAGAACGTCTACACCTACGCGCCGTCGGTCGCCGAAGGAAGCAATGCGCTGGAGCGGGTCAAGAAGCTGAGCGGCCTCGCCAATCCCGATCCATACACCAGCCAGGTCTACGACCACACCAACATGGTGCTGATGGCGATGGCGGTCGCCAAGGCGACCACGGGTACGGCGATCAGGGACAATATCCGCCGGGTCACCCAGGGTGGCGGCAAGACGGTCGACAACGCCGTCGACGGGCTGAAGGCAATCGCCGCCGGCGAGAAGGTCGACTACACGGGCGCGTCCGGTCCCTGCGACTTCAACGACATCGGCGACATCCTCGACTGCAAGTTCCGGTTTGAGCAGATCAAGTCGGGCAAGCCCGTTCTGGTGAAGATCGCTTGATCCGCTGGCGCTTCCCTCCCCATTCCCATGGGGAGGTGTCGGCGTCCTGCGCCGACGACGGACTCATAGGCGGATGGCGCCACCCATGATCGTCCTGCAGGCCCTGCTCAACGGCCTTGTATCGGGTGCGCTGCTGGCGGTCCCCGCCATCGGCTTCACCGCGATGTTTGCCGTGCTGCGCTTCCCGAATTTCTCGGTGTCCGGCGTGGCGACCCTGGGCGCATTCGCGGGCTACGTCGCGTACGGCGCGGGCTTGCAGATCGTGGGGTCGCTCGCGGTGGCGTTCGCCGTGGCCGGCGCCGTCGGCCTGTTCCTCGACCGCACGGCCCACTTGCCGCTGGTCAAGCAGGGCGCGCTGCCCGCCGCCATCGCGTCGATCGCCTCGGGCCTCGTGCTGGAAAACGTCGTCCGCCTCGGCTTTGGCAATGACATGCGCGGCTACGACCGCCCGATCGCGCCCGATATGCGCTTCGGCGAGATCCGCGTAAGCGCCGACCAGCTCGAGACGATGGCGATCGCCGTCGCGATCATGCTGGCGGTGTTCGCGGTGCTCGCCTTCACGCGCATCGGCAAGGCGATGCGCGCCTCGGCCGACAATCCCGAGCTCGCGGCTCTGAAGGGCATCCGGCCCGAACGGGTGGCGATGATGGCGAGCTTCGTCGGCATGGGCCTGGTCGGTGTGGGCGGCATGCTGCTGGGGCTCGACAGCTCCATCGATCCGCTGACCGGCACGCGCATCCTGCTGTCCATGTTTGCGGCCGCGGTGCTGGGCGGGCTGGGCAGCGCGCCGGGCGCGGTGCTCGGCGCCTTCATGATCGGCATCGCCGAGGA
>CAYZQZ010000083.1:0-11946 GCA_964480235.1 uncultured Reyranella sp.
GCCGGTGTGGCGCTTGAACAGGCCGCGGAAGTAGGCGACGTCCTCGTAGCCGATGCGACCGCACACCCGCTGGATCGAGGGCTCGCCCTGTTCCAGCAGGTCGCGCGCGGCGGCGATCCTGAGCGTCTGCACGTAGGCGCCAGGCAGCCGTCCGGTCGCCGACTTGAAACGGCGGATGAAATTGCGCGAGCCCATGCCGGCCCGCGCCGCCATGTCCTCGATCGATACCGCCTTCTCGAAATTGCCGCGCAGCCACTCCTCGACCTCGCGCACCGGCGGATCGTCGTGCGGCCGCGACAAGGGCAGCACGGCATAGCCCGACTGGCGGCCGCGCGGCATGCTGACCAGCAGCGAGCGCGCGCAGTGCACGGCGATCTCGTGGCCGCAGAACTTCTCGACCAGATAGAGGCTGAGGTCGATCGCGGCATAGACGCCGCCGCTGCACAGCAGCCGCTGGTCCTCGGTGACGAACTCCTCCGGCTCCCACAGCACCTTGGGGTAGCGCTTGCGCAGGATCTCGGCGACGCCCCAGTGCGTCGTGGCGCGCCGTCCGTCGAGCAGGCCTGCCTCGGCCAGGAAACCCGCGCCGGTGCAGATGCCGGCGACATAGGCGCCCTTTTCGTGCCACTTGCGCAGCCACGGCACCAGGCCCGAGCTGCGGGCGATCCGTTCCTGCACGTCCCAGCCCGAGGCCGGCAGGATGACGATGTCCGTGTGTTCGATGTCGTCGATCGAACAGTTCGGCATCACGCCGATGCCGGTCATGCTTCTGATCGGCTTGCCGTCGATCGACGCGGTGGTGACGCGAAAGCGCGGCGTCTGCGCCTCGCCGTGCAGCCAGTTCCACAGCGTGCCGGCCGAGTGGAAGACCTCGACCGGGCCGATCGCCGTCGAGGCGTAGCCGTCGTCGAGCAGCACGACGGTGACGTCGAGAGGCTTCTGTGGGAGCGGCTCCTGCGCACGCTGTGCGCGCGGAACGCGATTGGCGGTGCGGCGGGCAGCCGTCTTCTTCTCAGCCATGGGAGCCTCCGTCGGTTGCCGGACCATCGGGCTGCCACAGCCCGATCGGTGCCCCGACCGGATCACGCACGACGGCGATGCGGGCAAGTCCCGGGATGGTGAAGGGCCGGGCCACGATCGAGCCGCCCAGCCGCTCGGCGTAGCGTACCGAATCGTCGGCGTCCGCGACGCGCACATAGGGCGTCCAGTGCGAGGGCACGCCGCGGTCGATGTGCGCGCGCTGCAGCTGGTAGAGCGAGCCGACATCGTGGCCGGCGAGTTTCAGGCGGGTGAACAGGCCACCGTTGAAGTGTTCGTCGCAGGCGCTCCAGCCGAACAGGCGCTCGTAGTAGCGGCGCGCCGAGGCGGCGTCACTGGCGGCGAGGTCGACCCAGCAGAGCTGGCCGGAAGCGTCTTCGCTGCGGGAAAGCATTGTTGTCGTCCCTGGTTTCGGGAGGGGTGGGAGCGGGGAGGCGCCGCCGGCTCGTCACCGGCGGCGCTCCGTCGCGCATTGAAGGCCGCCGGTCAGCGTTCGGCGGTCATCGGATCGATCACCGACTTGACCTCGGTGATCCTGGTCGCGGGGAAGCCGCTGATGCGGGCGTGCTCGCGCACCGCGTCCTCGTTCTCGGCGATGTAGATGCAGAACGTCTTGTCGGCGACGACGAACGACTGCTCCCACTGCGCCTTGCCCGCCAGCTTGGCGAGGGCGGCGTTGGACTGGGTGGCGGCGCCCTTGAGGCCGTCGCGGTCGAGCGAGCCGACGCCGGGGATGTCGCGTTCGATCACATAGCGCTTCATGGTCTTTCTCCGTGTCGTTGATGACGCCCCCGAGGTTTGACGGTTCGGAGCGTCGTGACCGGTAAATGGCGCGGCGACGGGGATTCCGGCAGATGGCAAGATTGACAATGTAAGGGGGGTATACTGACATGCCGGCCCGGCGCGTCGCCAGCCCGTTCCGGCGCTCCACGGGCCGGGCACAACACGGTAGGATGGTCGCCAACAGGAGGAATTGCCGATGGACAAGCCGGTCACCCCGCGGGGCGTCAACCACCTCGTTCTGAACGTCCGCGATATCGAGGAAAGCCACAAATTCTGGACCGAAGTCGTGGGCTTCAAGCAGGTCGGCCAGCTCACGCCGCGGCCCGATCGGCCGAACCCGCCGAAGATGCGCTTCTATTCCGGCGTGCGCGAGGACGGCACCAGCCACCACCACGACATCGCCCTGGTGGAAAACCGCGAACTGCCGGCGCCGCCCAAGGAATGGTCGATGTTCGGCATGCCGGTTGCGGTCAATCACATTGCGATCACGATGCCGAGCCGCGAGGCGTGGCTGCAGCACCTCGCCTACCTGCAGAAGAAGGGCGTGAAGTTCGACCGCCGGGTCGAGCACGGCATGACCCACAGCCTCTACATCCACGATCCCAACGGCTACGGCGTCGAGTTCGTCTACGACCTGCCGAAGGAAGTCTGGAAGGACGACATCAACGGCGCGCTGAACTACGTGAAGGTCCTGCCGACCGAAGGGGCCGAGGCGCTCGAGGACCGTACCCGGGCTGACGGCATTCCCGTCTTCACGAAGCAGCCGGCGACCGCCGCCGAGTAGGCGCTCTCCTTGCGCCGGGCCGAACGCTTTTCGGCCACCGATTTGTCCCAGCCTGCGGGGAGAGCGCCCAGCTAGGCTGCGGCGTGCCTTCACTTCGAACATCGGCCGAGACGATCGGCGGCGTGCTCGCGGCGCGGGCCGCCCACGCACCCACTGCGATGGCGATCGTCAGCCCCGGACTCGCGCCGCTCGACTTCGAGGGGCTGGCCCGCTGCATCGCCGCCATCGGTGTCGACCTGCGTGCCGCCGGTATCGGCCCCGGCTCGAGGGTCGGCCTTGCTCTCCCGCGTGGTCCCGAAGCCGCGCTGATGAGCGTCGCGGTGGCAGCCCAGGCGACCCTGTTGCCGATCAATATCGGCCTTGCGGCCCCTGACCTCGCGGCTGAAATCGAGCTGCTGCGTCTCGACGCGCTGCTGCTGCCGGCCGGTGTCGATATCCCGTCCTGGGCGGGCACCGACGGCCTTTTCCGCGCCGGCCTGTTTCGCGTCGGCAATGCGGTCCGGGGCTTCGACGAGATCGTCCTCGAATGCGAGAGACCGATCCTGGAGCGGGCTCGGATGGACCGGCCAGGCCGCGCGCCTGGTTCCGGCGATCCGGTGTCGGCACAATCGTGGGCGGCGATCTTCAAGACCTCGGGCACCACGGGCGCATCCAAGCGCGTGCCGGTGACGCATGAGAACCTGATCGAGATGGCGCGCAAGATGGAGCGCTGGCTCGGGCTGACGCCTTCCGACCGCTCCGCCTGCATCATGCCGATCCACTACAACGCGGGGTTCAAGGCCACCCTGCTGGCGCCGCTGCTCTGCGGCTGCAGCGTGGCCTTGCCGGCCACGACCGGTCCGGGCGCGTTCGAGTCATGGCTGGAGGAGTTGCGCCCGACCTGGCTAACCGCCGCGCCCGCCTATCTGCAGGCGCTGGTCGAGCGCCTGCGCGCCCGGCCGCAGGTCTTGTCCGGGCATTCGCTGCGCTTCGTGCTGTCGACCGCGTCCTATCTGCCGGAGGCAACGCGGACCGAGCTCGCGCACCTGCTCGGCGTGCCGGTAGTCGAGTTCTATGGCCTGTGCGAGGCCGGCATGATGACCGCGCCCGTCTTGCCGCCGCTGCCTGATCGTGCCGGATCGGTCGGCCGCGTCCCCGACGGCGAGCTCGCGGTCGTCGGCGAGGACGGACGGCCCGTGCGCCCCGGCCACACTGGCCAGATCGTGCTGTGCGGCCCCAGCGTCACGCCGGGCTATCTCGTGGGCGACATCGAAGCGGCGCCGGCCGGCAGGGTCGACGGCTGGCTGGCAACCGGGGATCTCGGGTCGGTCGATCGGGACGGTTTCCTGACGATCGCGGGACGGGTGCGCGAGATCGTCAACCGCGGCGGCGAGAAGATCGCGCCTTACGACGTCGAGAAGGCGCTGCTCGCCCATCCGGCGGTCCGCGAGGCCGCCTGCTTCGCGGTGCCCCATCCGCGGCTCGGCGAAAATGTCGGCGCTGCCGTCGTGCTGCATCCCGGTGTCGCGACGACGTCCCACGCCCTGGTCGACTTTCTCTACAACCGCCTGGCGCCGTTCCAGATGCCGCGCCACGTGCACATCGTGGAGGCGCTGCCGGTGGGCGCGACCGGCAAGATCTCGCGGCAGGCGCTGTCGGCCCGCTTCGCCAGCCGCCATGCCGCAACTCCTCCCCCGGCGGCGCCGCTCGAGATCGTCATCGCCGAACTGTGGCGGCGCACGCTCGGGCGCGACGACATCGGCCTCGACGACGATTTCTTCGAGATCGGCGGGGATTCGCTGCAGGCGACCGAGATGTTGCTGGAGCTCGAGGAGACGACGCGGTACCGCATCGCGCCGTCCCAGTTGCGTGCCGAACTCACGATCCGCCAGCTCTGCGAGTTGCTGGCCGGCGCCGCCTCCGGTCGGGGCGAGCCGATGACGCAGGTGCGTGCCGGCGAACACAATGGCGAGGGCGCGGACTCGCACGCGCCTCTTTTCCTTTGCCATGGCGATTTCCTCGGCTGGGGCTACTACGGCCACCGGCTGGCCGGGCTGCTCGACGGTGACGGTCCGGTCTATCTGCTACACTCGCTGATCGATCGCGCGCACGGCATCGAATCGATCGAGCAGATGGTGGCGCGCTATCTGCCCGCGATCGAGCAGGTCGCGCCCACCGGGCCGCTGCGGCTCGCCGGCTACTGTCACGGCGGCCTTGCCGCGCTCGAGACCGCGCGGCATCTCGAACGGGCCGGCCGCGTCGTCGAGACGGTCGCGCTGATCGATACCTATTCATTGAACGCGCGGCCGGCCCTGCGTGCCCTGCAGCGTCTCGCCGGCCTGGCGGGCCGTCTGGTGCCCGGCGTCTGGGGCGCCCGGATCCGGCGCAGCGCCATGGCCTCGCTCTGGGTGTTGGCCGTTCACCTGCTGCGCGGCGACTGGGGGATTCTGGCGCGGACGTCGCGCACCTTGCGCAATGGTTCGATGCGCGCGTGGGACGACTCGCAGCGCACGGACTATTTTCGCGCCATGGCAAAATACCTGCCGAGCAGGGTGCGCGCGGGAATCGTCTGCCTGGTTTGCGAGGAGTATGCCGCACGCCGCGAATTCGCCGGGGCGCCGTGGCGGCGGCTGGCGCCGGTCGTGCGCGAGGCCATTGTGCCGGGCGAGCACAATACCTGCGTCAGCCGGCATGTCGGCGCGCTGGCTGACCGGCTCAACCGGCTGATGCCTGCCGTCGCCGCGGCGCGCGTCAGGATTTGCGCGGCCTCGGTGCCCTCGGCACCTTCGGCTCCGGCGCGGCCTGCCAGTTCACGCCTTCCATCGTCCTGAGCACGGCCTTGGCGGCGGCGGGGCTGCCGCCGTCCTCGCCGAGCCAGGCCGACCAGGCCTCGTCTTCCAGGATCGCCGGCATGCGCGGGTCGTCTTCCCGCGTCTTGATCGTGCGGCGGATGAGATCGTTGGCCGGCACGGTCACCATCACGCAGGCCAGCATCGGCGCGGGCAGGTCGGCGATCTCGAACCGCCGCCAGACGAAGGCGAAGCCGCGCGGCCGGCCATCGCGCGGATCGATCGTCCATTGCCTCGTCTCGGTCTTGCCGGACGGCTTCTCCACTTCCTCGCCCTCGTTGAAGGTGCGGAAGACGACAATGCCGCGCTGTCGGGCGTTGAACGGCGTGCGGAAGGGCTCCTTGGCCTCGATGGTTTCGGCGCGGCCGTGGATCGGGCGCGGCCGCCGCCAGTCCCGCGGGTCGGGAAAGCCCCAGCGCATCCTGACCACCTGCCGCCGGCCCGCCTCGGCATTCCACACGATTACCGGCAACAGGCCGTTGACCCGATACGTGACGATCTCGTCGTTGCTGCCCTCGCGCGGCTTGTCGCCGCTACCGGTCTCCGTCAGCGCCTGCGAGAACGCGACGACTTCGCTCCAGGACGACATGGCCGTGAACTTGCCGCACATGGCCGAACGGTATCATCGCCCCCGGTGCTACAATAGCGGCATGCGCGTCCGTCATCGCCTCCTGGCGCCGATCGTCGTCCTGCTTCTCCTCGCCGGTGTCGCGGCGCCCGCGCTCGCACAGCAGCCGGTGCGCGTGAAGATCGATGGCGGCCCGCACGGCGCTCCCGACCTGCCCGCCCAGCTCTTCCTGCCGGCGAAGACGCCGGCGCCG
Organism: uncultured Reyranella sp.; assembly: GCA_964480235.1. Lineage (GTDB taxonomy): Bacteria > Pseudomonadota > Alphaproteobacteria > Reyranellales > Reyranellaceae > Reyranella. The sequence continues at coordinate 6,255 of CAYZQZ010000083.1, forward strand.
GCGGTCGCGATCTTCCATGGCTGCGGCGGCATAGGCGTCAACAACACGCGCATGGCCGAGCTGCTGAAGGGCTGGGGCTACGCTGCGCTGGTGGTCGACAGTTTCTCCTCGCGCGGCCTCAAGGACGTCTGCGGTCGCAACTGGCCGACCCAGGCCGACGCCGAAAAGCGCGCGCTCGACATCGACGCCATCGGCCTGTGGCTCCAGGAGCAGAAATGGGCCCTGCCGGCGCGCCACGCCTTCATGGGCTATTCCTATGGCGGCGGCGTCGGCCTGCTGCGCGTGCTGAACGCGCGCACCGACATCCGCGTGCCCAGCGGCTGGCGCGCCGCCATCCTGGTCTATCCCGACTGCGCGCTGGGCGAGGCGATCGGCCCGGCGCTGCGGCCGCGCCTGCCGACGATGATGGCGATGGGTGCGCTCGACGACTGGACGCCGGTCAAGCAGTGCGAGGCGCTGCTGCAGCGCGTGACCGCCGACCGCGACCTGATCGAGACGCACATCTATCCCGACGCCCATCACAGCTTCGACGCGCTCGGCCTGCCGGTGCGCTTTCTTGACGGCGTCGGCAACCGCAGCAAGCCCGGCGGCTGCTGCGGCGCGCACTACGGCGCCAACGAGGCCGCGTGGAAGGCGTTCGTCGCGGATACGAAAGCGTTTCTCGCCAGGCATCTGGCGCCGTAGAGACGGCTAGATTGCGCCTGCGCCCATTCCGCCGTCGACGCGCAGGATCTCGCCGGTGATGAACTGGGCTTCGTCCGAGGCCAGAAACAGCGCCGCGTAGGCGGTGTCCCAGCCGGTGCCCATCTTGCCGCGCAGGGGAACCATCTTGTCGCGTTCGGCGCGAACCTCGGCGGTCGGCCGGCCGGTGGCGCGCGCGATGCCCGACACGGCCATCGGCGTGTCCATGAAGCCCATCATGATCGCATTGACCCGGATGCCGTGGCTTGCATTTGAGCGGGCGACGCTCGTGGTCAGCCGGTTCACCGCCGCCTTCGAGACTTCGTAGGCGAGCTGCGTCGCGCCGGACACGGCGGCCAGCGAGGAGATGTTTACGATCGCGCCGGATTTCTGCTCGCGCATTGCCGGAATGGCCGCCTTGATGGTCAGCCACATGCCTTTCAGGTTCACGCTCATGATGCGGTCGAAGGCCTGCTCTTCCAGGCGGTGCGCCGGCGCATCGCCGCCACCGCCGATGCCCACATTGTTGACCAGAATGTCGATCCGCCCGTAACGCGCGCGGGCTTCGGTGACGATCCGGGCGCAGTCGGCGGCGCGCGTGATGTCGGCGTCGAGCCAGGACGGCGCTTGCGCTCCCTTTTCCTCCGCCACGATGATCTCAGCCGTCTCCCGGGCGCGCTCGCCGATCCGGTCGACGCACAGGACGGTCGCCCCCTCGCGCGCCAGCAGCCGGGCGATGGCCCGTCCGTTGCCGATGGTTTCGCCTTCCGTCTGGCCGGCGCCGACGACGACGGCAATCTTGCCTTCAACACGCTTGGTCATGTCCTGGTCCCTGGTATTCGGCGCCCGTCCTGTCGGCGCTGCGGCCGATTAAACGACCATAATAGGGGGCAGGCGGCGATTGCTTCTAGGATCGCCGCGTCATGCGGCTCTCCTTTCTCTCCCATTTGAATCCTCGCCAGACCGACAGCACTCTTCGCGTCGCGGGCGCTCAATATAGTTATATAGCTATTGAGAAATCGCCGTTGAGGCGAAGAACGGCCGAAAAGTGCCGCGGCGGCAAAGGCTTAGGCGGTCTCGATAATTATATAGCGAGCATTTGCTTTCCGGCCGGGGTGTTGGCGGCTCCCCGCAGCGACTTCGCGCGCGTTGGCGAAGGCTGTCGGACTCCCTCAGGTCGCACGGTGCGGGCAAGTCGCAGGAGGAATCGGGTTCGATGCCGATGGCGTGCCGGCCGAAGGCGACTCCTGCTGCGGAATTTTTTCTTTCGATCGACGCGCGCAGGCACGTTCAGGTGCCGGAGTGCGTCGCGCCGGTCGCCGCTCGCTCGTTCGTTCGCTCGTGACGACTCCCGTTTATTGTACGGGAATGCGGGAAGCCCGGCGTGGGCGCGGTTGGCGCTAGCGCGCCCGGCCCTTCGGCAGAACCGCGCGCGGATGGGCGGCGCGATAGACTTGGCTCAGCCGCTCGGCATCGACGTCGGTGTAGCGCTGCGTCGTCGACAGGCTGGCATGCCCCAGCAGCTCCTGGATGGTGCGCAGGTCGCCGCCGGCACCCAGCAGGTGCGTGGCGAAGGAATGGCGCAGCGCGTGCGGCGTCACGCTTTCGGGCAGGCCGAGCGCGCGGCGCAGGTCGCGCACGCGCTTCTGCACGATCGCCGGATCGAGCGGGCCGCCGCGCGCGCCGAGGAAGAACGCATCGCCCGGCCCGAGGGCGGGCATGAACGGGCAGGCGTCGCGGTAGGCCTTCAGCGCATCGACCGCCTGCGGCAGCAGCGGCACCAGCCGGGTCTTGTTGCCCTTGCCGGTGACCTGGAGCGTGTCGTTGCCCGTGGTGACGAGGCCGTCGACCATCGCCCTCGTGAGACCGAGCGCCTCGCCGATGCGCAGGCCGGCGGCATAGAGCAGCAACAGTACGGCATGGTCGCGCAGGTCGAGCCAGGCGGCGCGCTCCTGATCGGAATCGCTGTCGAGCAGGTCGTTCATGTCGCGCTCGGAGAGCGCCTTCGGCACCGAGCGCGGCAGTTTGGGAGTCTGGATGGCGCCGATCGCGGCGTTGTGGGCGAGACCCCGCTTGTCGAGGAAGCGGAAGAATGAGCGCACCGAGGAGAAGGCGCGCGCCGTCGAGGTCCGCGCCATGCCGGTGCGCGCCCGCTCGGCCAGCCAGGCGCGGAACTCGGCCGGCTTGAGCTTCGACAGCGCCTCTAGCGTCGGCGGCGCGCCGAGATAGACCGCAATGAACTGCAGGAAAGTGGCGACGTCGTGCTCGTAGGCGGTCAGCGTGTGAACGGCGAGACGCCGTTCGCTCTTCAGCCAGTCGCGCCACTCGGCCTGGGCAGTCGTGATGCTTGTTGTCGCGCTGTCCTTGGCCATGGCGACACGCTTAACGTGTCAAAGGAGGGCGTGTCACTCCGGCAGATCCAGCCACGCGCGGATCGTGTTCTCCAGCTCCTTGGCGAGGAAGAACAGCAGCTCGGTCGCCTGCTCGGGGCCGAACGCCTCGGGGTTGCGCGAGCCGAAGCACATCACGCCGTCGGGCGAGCCGCTCGAGACCTTGAGCCGCATCAGCACGTCCGATTTCACGAAGCGCGAGACCTCGCCGAAGAAGGCGTCCTCGCCCGCGATGTGGCTGCGCAGGCGGGCATGCTTGTCGGGGCCGATTGCGGCGTCGATCGCGCCCGGCGCCAGCACGTAGACGCCGCGCACCGGCACCCGCTTGGGTGCGTCGGCGTTGGCCTCGATGGCGATGGTGATGAAGTCGACGTCGAGCAGCTCGGGCAGCTCGTGCGTCACGACATGGATCATCTTCTCGAAGGTGGTCGCCTGGATGATCGAGATCACCGCCGCCTGGATGCGGTTCTGGACGATCTGGTTCTGCTTCGAATTGGCGATGATCTCGGTGCGCTCGTTCTTCAGCCGGTCGATCTCGCTGCGCAGGCGCTTCAGGATCGCCTGCTGCATGTCGATCACGCCCGGCCCGTGGGCGGGGGCGGGCAGAGTGAGGCCGGCGGCGAGCTCGGCGTTCTTCTCGAAGAAATCGGGGTGGGCCTTGAGATAGGCCATGACGTCTTCGGCGGTGATCACCTTGACCTGCCTTCCCGAGCCGTCGGGCGCGGTGACGGTGTTGTCGCCGCTCATGGGATTGCCCTCATAGGATTGATTGGCCGGTCTTGGCCCAGTCGTCGAGGAAAGCCTTGAGGCCGTTGTCCGTCAGCGTGTGCTTGAAGAGCTGGCGCAGCACGTTGGGCGGCACGGTGGCGACATGAGCGCCGAGCTTGGCGGCCTGCACGACATGCATCGTGTGGCGCACCGAGGCCACCAGTACCTCGGTCTTGAAGTGCGGATACTGCCGGTAGATCGTCATGATCTCCTCGATGAGATGCATGCCGTCCTGGCCGATGTCGTCGAGGCGGCCGACGAAGGGCGAGATGAAGCTGGCGCCGGCCTTGGCGGCGAGCAGCGCCTGCGCCGCCGAGAAGCACAGCGTGACGTTGACCATGGTGCCTTCGGCGGCCAGCGCCTTGCAGGTCTTGAGGCCATCCGGCGTCAGCGGCACTTTCACCGCGACGTTCTTGGCGAGCTTGGCGAGCTTGCGGCCTTCCTCGAGCATGGTCTTGTGATCGGTCGCGACCGTCTCGGCGCTGACCGGGCCCGGCACGAGGGCGCAGATCTCCTTGATCACGTCGAGCATCTGGCGGCCCGACTTGTGGATCAGCGAGGGGTTGGTCGTCACCCCGTCGAGCAGGCCGGACGCCGCGAGGTCCTTGATGTCGGCGACGTCGGCGGTATCGACGAAGAACTTCATATAAACTACCCCAATGGCCAGTGGTTCGTATGGACGCGCCACCACAATTTCTAGCAGACCGGGCCCCGCCAGTGGGGGCTGAATCGGGGCTCGAATCGGTGGAAAACAACGCCGGACCCCGTCGGCAGACCGGGGCGGCGAAGCCGACGGTGCGCGTCCTGCTGCCGCTGCCCCTGGCCGATGCCTACGATTACAGCGTGCCCGACGACATGCAGGTGGCGCCGGGCCATTTCGTCGTGGTGCCGCTCGGCAAGCGCGAGACGGTCGGCGTGGTGTGGGGCGACGGCTCGGGCGAGGTCGCGCCCGAGAAGCTGCGCGACATCCTGGAGGTGCTGCCGGCGCTGCCGATGGCCGAGCCGCTGCGCCGCTTCGTCGACTGGGTGTCGGCCTACACATTGTCGCCGCCCGGCGCGGTGCTGCGCATGGCGATGAGCGTGCCCTCGGCGCTGGAAGCGCCGCGCACGGAGTTGATCTATCGCCCGTCGACGAGCGCCGGCGAGGACGCGCTGAAACTCACCGCCGCGCGCAAGCGCGTGCTGGCGGCGCTCAAGGACGGTCCGGCCATGCCCGCTGCCGAACTGGCGCATCTCGCGGGCGTCGGCAGTTCGGTGATCAAGACCATGGCCGCCGCCGGTCTGCTGGAGGCGGTCGAGCGCACGATGCGGCGGTCCTTTCCGCAGCCCGACGGCAGCCGCGACGGCCATGCGCTGTCGGCCGAGCAGAAGGCGTCGGCCGATGCGCTGGTCGAGAAGGTGAAGGCGCAGGTCTTTTCCGCGACCCTGCTCGACGGCGTGCCGGGCGCCGGCAAGACCGAGGTCTATTTCGAGGCGATCGCGGCGGCGCTGGGGGCCGGCCGTCAGGTACTGGTGCTGCTGCCGGAAATCGCGCTGACGGCCCAATGGCTGAAGCGCTTCGAGGACCGCTTCGGCTGTCCGCCGGCTGCGTGGCACTCGGGCCTGACCAGCCTCGAGCGGCGCGAGACCTGGCGCGCCGTGGCCGAGGGCCGCGTGGGCGTGGTCGTTGGCGCGCGGTCGGCGCTTTTCCTGCCCTTCGCCTCGCTCGGCCTGATCGTGGTCGACGAGGAGCACGACGGCTCGTTCAAGCAGGAGGAGGGTGTCCGGTACCACGCGCGCGACATGGCGCTCCTGCGCGCCCACCGCGCCGGAGCCGTCGCCGTGCTGGGCTCCGCGACCCCCTCGCTCGAGTC
>CAYZQZ010000084.1:0-11920 GCA_964480235.1 uncultured Reyranella sp.
TGCGGCGGGAACTTCACCGCGCCGTTCTCGTCCATGTGGATCAGGTCGCCCGGCGCCACGTCCATGCCGCCGACCGAGACCGGCACGTTGACCGACTGGACCGCCATCTCGCCGTGGCCGGCCGAGACGCCGCCCAGCATGTACTGGAACTTGAGCCGGCGGATCGCATCGACGTCGCGCGAGGGGCCGTTCGACAGCATGCCGACGCAGCCGACCGCCATCATCGAGCTCACCATCATTTCGCCGGCGAGGCCCGCCTTGTTGTGCAGCTCGGGCGGCCACTTCTGCTGGATCACCAGGATGGTCGGCTTCTTCATGGCGTCGAGCGCGTCGACGACGTCCATGAAGGAGAGCCGGCCCTGGTAGTTCGGATCGGGCAGGCCATAGACGCAGGTCACGGCATAGCCGACGGTCGGGCCGAGCTCGGGGTAGATGCAGCGGATGGTGCTGTCGGTGTACCAGTTCTCGGTCCACGGATTGTACAGGCCGAGGCAGAGCGGGTTCTTCGGATAGGTTGCAACCACGTTGGTGATGGTCGGCGTGTCGATCTTGCGCAGTTCGGAAAAGATCTCGTCGCTCAGCTCGGTCATCGCGTGCGTTTCCCCATGTTCAGGACGGGGGAGCTTACGCGAGGTTCACCCGGCGAAGCCAGCCGCACCACCGAGGCCGTCGGCCCTTCAGTTCTGCTCCCGGCCGCGCACCGAACTGGACTTGTAGCCCTGGTTCGCACCCTGGCTCGCGTCTTGATGGCCTGCTCCCCGGTTCGCCGTCGGCGTCCGCTCGCGACGCGGGCCTTCGCACCAATTCATGCCGTTGACCGGCAAGCGCTGCGCCTGCGCCACCAGGCTCGCCGCGCCGTAGTCGATGCAGCGCGCACCGTCGAAGCTGTAGACCGGCGCCATCAGGCCAATCTGGCCATGGCCCGCGCCCAGCACGTGACCGAACTCGTGCATCATCACGCCGGAAAGATCGCGACCGCCGAGGCGATCGGAGATGACGTAGACCACGCCGCCGCCGGGGCCGCCGACCGTGACGGCGAGCGCGTCCCTGCCCTCGCCGCTATGGGCGATCCGGTGGCGGCTATCGACCCTGAGAACGAGCCAGCCGCCCGACTTCTTCAGGCGCTGCAGGTCGGACGCCGAGACGATCTGGGGAAGCAACTGCGCCTCCAGCCGAATCAGGCCATTGAGGACGTGGTTCCACTGGCGCAACGCCGAGACGATCCTGTCGCGTTCCCGCGGGTCGAAGTCGTGATCGACGTAGAGATTGAGGGTGCGACCCGTTGCGGCGCGGGCCGGATGGTTCGTGTAGTCGACCGGTACCGGCGCGGCGGTGCGGGACTGGGCATCGGCGGGATAGCTGTACAGGGCAAGGCCTGCCGCCAGCAGCATCAGACCGCTGGCCAGAAGGGCTGCAATCACACGGCCAAGGCGCACGGTCGTCTAGGTCTCCCCACGGCTCTGTCGAGGTCTACGCCTGCGTGGGACATCGCATCCCTGAGGACAAGCAGATAAATCGCGAAAAGCGCCGCCGCAATTTGCACACAATCGCGGCCGGGCCGGTCTAGACTTCGTCCAAACGAAGGGAAGACATGCGAGTCGAAATTCTCTGCACCGGCGACGAGATCCTGTCCGGCAAGACGATCAACACCAACTACAGCCACATCTCCCGCCGCCTCGGTGAACTCGGCCTCGACGTCCATTGGGGCACGACGGTGGGCGACGACCGCACGGCGCTGCTGCAGGCCTTCAGGCAGGCAGGCGAACGGTCGGACGCGGTCATCGTCAACGGCGGGCTGGGCCCCACGGTCGACGATCTCTCGCAGGAGATCGCGGCCCAGGCGGCCGGCGTCGAACTCGAGCTCAGCGACTACTGGCTGGAGCGCATGACCCAGTCCTATGCGCGGCGCGGCCGGGTGATGCCGGCCAACAACAGGAAGCAGGCGATGCTGCCGAAGGGTGCCGAGTTCATCGACAATCCGATCGGCACGGCCTGCGGCTTCGCCATCACCATCGGCAAGGCCCGCTTCTTCTTCACGCCGGGCGTGCCGCGCGAAATGCGCCGCATGGTCGACGAACAGGTGATCCCGCGCCTGCTCGCGATTGCCGGGATCAAGGTGGTGACGAAACTCAAGCGCTTTCACACCTTCGGCATCGGCGAGAGCCGCGCCGACGAGATGCTGGCCGGCATCCCGGGCCTGGCGATCGACGGCGAGATCAAGCTCGGCTTCCAGGCGCACTATCCCGAACTCGAGACCAAGCTCGCCGCGCGCGCGGCAGACGAGGCGAGCCTCGCGGCCAAGCTGGCGCCGATCGAAGCTGAGGTGCGCCGCCGGCTCGGCAACTTCATCGTCGCCGAGGACGATCAATCGCTGGAAGGCGTCGTGCTGGAGAAGCTGCGCGCCAGCGGCTTCACGCTGGCCGTGGCCGAAGGCGTCACCGCGGGCACACTCGCCGCCCGCCTGGCCGCACGCCCTGAAGCCGGCGGCGTGTTCAGGCACGGCGCGGTCGACCTCGACCTGTTCAAGCTGCCCTCGGCCGAGGACTTGCGCGCGCAGACCGGTTCCAGCCACGCGCTCAGGGTGGCGGTGCAGCTCGACGACGGTCCCGAGCGGCCCGACTGGGGCGGCACGATCGCTATTGCCATCGCTGACGCCCAAGGCACGGTCACGCGCGAGGCGCGCCTGATCGGGGTGCGCGACTGGGTGCGGGCCGGCGCCGTCGAAATGGGCCTCGATTGCCTGCGGCGGCGTTTGATGGGCCTGCCGGTCGACGAGCGGATCGACTTCGAACGCCGATGAGATCGGTACTTTCGGTTGATGCAGGTCAAGGAGCCGCCGAGGCGCACTTTCTAGCCTGAGCCTCGCAAGCGGGAGGATGCGCATGCTGCCCCAGGAAGGCCTGGTCGAGAATCGTGCCGGCGCATTGCCCCGCGGATTCGTCTGGGGCGTTTCGACGTCGAGCTACCAGATCGAGGGGGCCGAGACCGAGGACGGCCGCGGCCCCAGTGTCTGGGATGCGTTTACGCGACAGCCCGGACGCATCGCCAACGGCGATACCGGCGCCGAGGCCTGCGACCACTACCATCGCTATGCCGAGGACGTCGCGCTGATGAAGAAGATCGGCGTGGGCGCCTACCGCTTCTCGGTCGCCTGGTCGCGCGTGCTGCCGGAGGGCAAGGGCGCTGCCAACGAAAAGGGCCTCGATTTCTACGACCGGCTGATCGATGCGCTGCTGGCGGCCGGGGTCGAGCCCTGGCTCTGCCTCCATCATTGGGACCTTCCGCAGGCACTGGCCGACGAGGGCGGCTGGCTGAACCGCGACATCGCGGGCTGGTTCGCGGACTACGCCGGCCTGATCGCGAATCGCTACGGCGACCGCGTGCGCCGCTTCGCGACCTTCAACGAGCCGGCGGTCTTCACCCTGTTCGGCTACGGCTTCAATTGGCATCCGCCGGGCATGGTCGATCCTCGGGCGCTTCACCGCGCCATCCATCACGTCAATCTCGCGCATGGCGCCGGCGTCGATGCCGTGCGCGTGCAGGCACCGCGAGCCCTGATCGGCTGCATCCACAACATGCAGCCCAGCCGGCCGGTGGGCGCCGGCAATGCCGGCGCCGACGAGTTCGACGCCGCAGCCGCGCGCCTGCTCGGGGCCTACTGGAACGAGGCGTTTCCCGAGCCGCAGGTACTCGGCCGCTACTCGCCGGCGCTGGCGCCGCTGATCGAACCGAACATCGAGCCTGGCGATCTCGAGCGCATTCACCGGCCGATCGACTGGTTCGGCGTCAACCACTACTCGCCGATCTACGCGCGGGCCAACCCCAACACGCCGCTCGGCTTCGACTGGGTCGACGCCGCGCTTGGCGTGCGCCGCTCGCCGATCGGCTGGCAGATCGACCCCGACGCCTTTCGCGACGTCCTCATCGACGTCTCCCGTCGCTACCACCTGCCGGTCTACGTCACCGAGAACGGGGCCGGCGCCAAAGAACAGCCCGACGCCGCGGGCGAGATTCTCGACGAGGCGCGCATCGACTTTCTCAAGGCGTACACCCACGCGCTGCATCAGGCCGTGGCGGCCGGCGCCGACGTACGCGGCTACTTCGTCTGGTCGCTGCTCGACAATTTCGAATGGGGTGCGGGCTATGCCAACCGCTTCGGGCTGGTCCATGTCGACTACGCCACGCAAAAGCGTACACCGAAGGCGTCCGCACACTGGTACGCTCGCCTGATCCATGGCGATGCAATGAGGGCGCTCACATGAGGAGGCGGCCATGAACACTCTGCTGGTCGCCGATATCGGCGGTACCTATGCACGCTTCGCGATCGCCCGCAGTGCCGAAACCGGAGAGAAGTCGGGTGGGCAAAGGACGGGCGGGCGGATGACGATCGGGCCGATCTGGTCGACCGAGGTGCGCTCGCGCAACACCGCCATCGAGGCGATCCGCGACTTTCTCGCCGTCGATTCGCTCGGTTCCGAGATCGAGGGCGCCCTTCTGGCCGTGGCTGGGCCGGTCGAAGGCGGGCGTTGCCGGCTCACCAATGCCGCCTGGACGATCGACGAGGAGGAGATCGCCCACACTTTCTCGATTCCCTGGGTCCGGATCGTCAACGATCTCGAGGCCGCAGCGGCCGGGCTGCCGGAACTCGCGGCATCGCAGACCCGCCTGATCGGCCCGGACACGGCGCTGGTCGGCGCACCGATGGCGATCCTGGCTCCCGGCACTGGCCTCGGCATGGCCTGCCTGATCGACGGGCAGGCCGGCCGCCGGGTGATTACCAGCGAAGGCGGCCACGCGACCCTTGCGAGCATCGGACCGCAGTACGACCGGCTGATCGACTTCCTGCGCGGCAAGTACGATCAGCATGTTTCGATCGAACGCGTCCTGTCCGGGGCGGGTCTCAGCAACCTTCATCTCGCGCTCGCGAGCTGTGATGGAGGCAGCGCGATCCATCGCACACCCGTCGAAATAACGGCGACTGCCTTCGACGGCTCCTCGCCGCTCTGCCGGGCAGCGATCGACGCCTTCTGCGCCTTCCTGGGCGCCGTCGCCGGAGATCTCGCCCTGACTTTCGGCGCACGGGGCGGCATCTTCATCGGCGGCGGCATCGTGCCCCGCTTCGTCGACTATCTCGCGCGCTCCTCGTTTCGTGCCCAGTTCGAAGCCAAGGGCAGAATGCACGGCTACGTCGCGCGCATTCCGACGCGGGTGATCATCCATCCCAATCCCGCATTGATCGGGCTGACCTCGCTTGCCCGCGCGATGCGCGATCGGCCGCGGCCGGGAAGGAGCTGAGATGGCGCGGCCTTCGTCCGACAACTCGGCCGCCAGTTCGACCGCCGGATCCACCGCCCGCGGCGCTCTCCGGCGTTTCTGGCGAACCGCCCGCTCCTTCTGGCATGGCGCCCCTGCCTGGTCGCTGATCGCCCTGCTGGTCGCCTGTGTGGTGCTGCAGCTTCTCGTGCAGTACCGGCTCAATTTCTGGAACCGCGACTTCTTCAACGCGCTCGAAGCGCGCGACGGCCGTCAGATCGCGCACGAGGCCGAGACGCTGATCGCGCTGGCGGCGGCCAGCATCGCACTCGCGGTGACCGCCGTCTGGGGCCGCATGACCTTCCAGCGCCTGTGGCGCGACTGGCTGACGCGCGGCCTGATCGGCGCATGGCTCGCCGACCAGCGCTATTTACGGGTAGGCTTCGTCAACGGCCAACGGCAGAACGCCGAGTATCGCATCACCGAGGATGCACGGCTCGCAACCGACGCGCCGATCGACCTCGTTGTCGGCCTGCTGTCGTCGCTGCTGACGGCCGGTCTGTTCGTGACCGTGTTGTGGGAAGTCGGCGGCTCGCTCGACATGCGGGTGTGGGGAGGCACCGCCTCGATTCCCGGCTATCTGGTGCTGGCCTCGGTGATCTACGCCGCCGGCACGTCCTTCGCAATGATGGCGATCGGCCGCAACATGGTCGACGTCATCGAACGCAAGAACCAGACGGAAGCCGACTTCAAGTACGTGGTCGCCCGGGTCAACACGCGCGCGACCGTCGAGCCGCAGGCCGGCGATGCCGAGACGCTGGCGGCAGCGCAGAAGGCGGTGATGTGGCAATGGCGCCGGCTGTGCGGCCAGCACATGCGCACCACCGTGATCTCGCACGGCAATACCCTGCTCGCGCCGATCATCGGCCTGATCCTGTGCGCGCCCAACTACGTCATGGGAACGGTGAGCCTGGGTGAAGTCACCCAGGCAGCGGCGGCCTTCGTCGCCGTCCAGGGCGCCTTCAACTGGCTGGTCGACAACTATCCGAGGCTGGCCGAATGGATGTCGTCGGCCTACCGGGTCGGCATCCTGCTCGATGCGTTCGACCGGCTGGACGGCGCCGAGATCGCCCTTGACGGCAATGACCCCGGACCGTCTTCGCTGCCGCCTACGTAGAGTACCGTAGGGTCAATCCCCGAATGGTCCGCCGCTTCGGCGTCGCCATAAGATTGCGAGACTTCAAGCGAGGAGAGACGCCATGCGTGCCAGTGACGTGATGTCCGCGAACGTTCTGTCCGTTATGGAAGATGCCACGGTGTTCGACGCCGCGGAGCTGCTTCTCAACGCGCGCATCAGCGCGATGACCGTGATCAACGCCAAGAACGAGCTGGTCGGCATCGTGAGCGAAGCCGATCTCATTCGTCGCGCCGAGATCGGCACGACGCCGCACAAGAACTGGCTGCAGCGCCTGCTGTCGGACGATGCCTCCTCGGCCGCCGATTACGTACGCACCCATTCCCAGCATGTGCGGGATGTCATGACGCGCGATGTCGTGACGGTCAATGTCAACGCACCGCTCGGCGAGGTCGCGGCCGTCATGGCCAAGCATAACGTCAAGCGCGTGCCGGTCCTCGACGACGACGGAATCGTTGGCATGGTGAGCCGCGCCGATCTCCTGCGCGCACTGCTGTCGCGCGAGAAGGCCGGCGGCGCGGCGACCAAGTCCGACGACGAATTGCGCCGCGACATCACGAAGGTCGTCGAGGGTCAGCCTTGGTCGTCGGCGTGGCCCACCAACGTCGTGGTCAGCCAGGGCGTGGCCCACCTGTGGGGCTTCGTGCAGAGCGAGGCCGCGCGCAAGGCCTATCGCGTCGCCGCCGAGAACGTGCCCGGCGTAAAGGCGGTCAAGAACCACATGCGGATGCCGCCGGCTTCGGTGAACATGGGCGTTTGACCGCCCGAAATCGAGGCTCGGTCGATGAGGGCCATGGTGCTTCGCCGCATCGGCGGACCACTTGAGCTCGATGAACGGCCCGATCCCGAACCGGGGGCCGGTGAAATTCGCGTGCGCATCGAGGCCTGCGCGGTGTGCCGCACCGACCTGCACGTCGTCGACGGTGAACTGGCCAATCCGAAGACACCCATCGTGCCGGGCCACGAGATCGTGGGCATCGTCGACCGGCTCGGACCGGGCGTGGCGTCGCATCGTCTGGGAACGCGCGTGGGCGTGCCGTGGCTCGGCCATACCTGCGGCACCTGCTCCTACTGCCGGGATGGCCGGGAGAATCTCTGCGACACGCCGGCCTTCACCGGCTACACGCGCGACGGCGGCTTCGCCTCCCACGTGGTGGCCGATGCCGGCTATGCCTTTCCCCTGCCCGGCTTCGACGACCCGGTTCATGCCGCACCGCTGATGTGCGCCGGCCTGATCGGCTGGCGCTGCCTGCGCATGGCCGGCGATGCACGCCGCATCGGGCTCTACGGATTCGGCGCCGCCGCCCACATCATCGCCCAGGTCTGCCGCTGGCAGGGCCGGGAGGTCTATGCCTTCACGCGCGCGGGCGACAGTGCGGCCCAGGATCACGCGCGGCGTCTCGGCGCACGCTGGGCCGGTGCCTCGGAGGATGTTCCGCCGGAACGGCTGGACGCCGCCATCCTGTTCGCGCCGGTCGGCGGGCTTGTGCCGCTGGCGCTCGCCGCCGTGCGCAAGGGCGGCAGGGTCGTGTGCGGCGGCATTCATATGAGCGACATCCCGCCCCTGCCCTACAGGCTGCTGTGGGGCGAGCGGCAAATCGTGTCGGTCGCCAATCTCACACGTGCCGACGCCCACGAATTCCTGGCGATCGCGCCCACTGCGGGCGTGCGCACGACCACGACGAGCTATCCGCTCGCCGACGTCAACAGGGCCCTGGACGATCTGCGCGCCGGCCGCCTGCAGGGGGCCGCCGTTCTGGTTCCGTAGGCCGGTTCGAGATATCGCGCCCGGCACAACGGCACCGGTGTTGCCACGCGGCAGCCGGAAGGGTTTGCTTGCCCTTGGCACCGGTGTTCGGCGCGACTCTTGCGTCGACCATCGCGCCGTATCGTCTACATCACCGCAGCAGCAGGCAGGACCAGGCCGACCATGAAGATCAATCTCAACGCCGACATCGGCGAAGGCTTCGGTGCCTACGATATCGGCAACGACGCCGACCTCATGACCGTCATCAAGTCGGCTAGCGTCGCCTGCGGCTTCCATGCCGGCGACGCCAACACGATGCACAAGCTGGTGACCTTGGCGAAGGCCGGCGGTGTCAGTCTCGGCGTGCATCCCGGCTTCAACGACCTGTGGGGGTTCGGCCGGCGCCGCATCGAGATGAAGCCCAAGGATCTGGAACTGATGGTCGCCTACCAGATCGGCGCCTTGCAGGCGATGGCACGCTATGCCGGCCTGCCGGTGACGCATCTCAAGCCGCACGGCGCGCTGAACAACATGGCAGCGGAGCGCGAGGACTATGCACTGGCGATCGGCCGGGCGATCCAGACCGTCGACGACAGCATCGTCTATGTCGCGCTCTATGGCTCGCAGATGGAGCATGCCGGCCGCAAGCTCGGGCTGCGGGTCGCGCGCGAAGGCTTCGCCGACCGCCACTACGAGGACGACGGCAATCTCTCGCCGCGCTCCATTCCGGGCACGGTCTTCAAGGAGCCCGACAAGGCGCTGGCCCAGTGCCTCAGCATGGTGAAGGACCGCTGCCTGACCTCGCGGTTGGGCAAGAGGGTGCCGGTCGAGGTCGAGACGATCTGCCTGCATGGCGACGAGCCGACGGCCGTCGATGTGGCACGGCATGTGCGGAAGGGACTGGAGGCGGCGGGCTGCCGCATCGTCACCATCCCGGAGATGGTCAACTGAGGCTGCGCGGAGGGAATTCGATGTCGACAATGAAGAGACGACTCCTCGCTGCGGGCGCGGCAGCACTGGTTGCGCTGTCCGTCGCATCGGCACATGCCGAATATCCCGACCGCGCGATCACCATCACCGTGGGTTTTGCGCCGGGCGGCACCAGCGACATCGCCGCCCGCATCCTGGGCGAGCGGCTGACCAGGTCGCTCGGCCAGGCGGTCGTGGTCGACAACCGGCCGGGCGCCGGCGGGTCGATCGGCGCGGCCGCCACGGTCGCAGCGGCACCGGATGGCTATCGGATCTTCCTGTCCGACCCCGGCGCCTACGCGATCAACCCGATCATGCAGCCGCAGAATGCCAAATACGATCCGCTGACCGACTTCACGCCGATCGCCCTGGTCGGCCAGTCGCCGCTGATCCTGGTCGTGCCGTCGTCCAAGCCCTTCACCACGACCAAGATGCTCGACGACTACCTGCGTGCCAACGCCGCCACGGCGACCTACGCCTCGTCGGGACCGGCCGGCATCAGCCAGTTCGGAGCCGAGGTCTACCTGAAGCGTGCCGGCAGCCTGTCGGCGACGCATGTACCCTATCGCGGCGGCGCCCCGATGATGGAGGCGCTGGGCAAGGGCGAGGCCGATTTCGGCGTCGCCGTTCTCGCCTCCGCCGTGCCGCTGATCGGCGCCGGCAGCGTGCGGCCGCTGGCACTCGCCGCGCCCAGCGCTACGCCGCTGGTCGCGAAGGTGCCGCTTCTGGAGCAGCTCGGCATGAAGGGCGCCAACATGGTCTCCTGGGTGATCATGATGGGCCCCAAGGGCATGCCGCCGGAAATCGTCGCCAAACTCAACAAGGCGATCAACGAGGCGATCGCCGAGCCCGACGTGAAGGAGCGCCTGCTCAAGGCCGGCATAGAAGTCTATCCGCCGACCTCGCCGGCTGGAACGGGCGAGTACCTCAAGCAGGAAGTCGAGCGCTACCGCTCCTATCAGGGCGAGCTGGGTGAACGCCTGACACGCTGACGTCGCGGGCAACATCTGACTGTGGCCAAGGCGATTACCGGGCAGGTAGTTGTCAGGCCTGCGGTCGGACGCTCAGATTGTGCAAACGCCACCTGAGGACCGCCATGTCACGTATTCTCATCGTCATCACGCTGATTGCCTTCGGGACGCTGAGCGGCCTTGCGCTTTGGCAACATGGCTACTGGGGAATCATCGCGCCTCACTTTCAGAGCTTCGGTGGCGGACAGGTCCTTGCCGACCTGGTGATTGCGCTCACCCTTGTGATGATCTGGATGTGGCACGACGCCAGGGCGGCCGGCCGATCCGTCTGGCCGTGGATCGTCGTCACTCTGGCGTTCGGCTCGTTCGGGCCTCTGCTCTATCTGCTGACGCGCAAGTCGGCGTAGCCGGTCGGCCCGGCAATCGGTCCGATTGCCAACCCTATGCTCGCAGCAGTCGGCCGGGCAGCGCGCCCGTCGCCTGGCCGTGGCGGTAGACGACTTCGCCGGAAACGATCGTGGCATCGAAGCCGTCCGTGCGCTGCACCAGGCGCCTGCCACCGGCCGGCAGGTCATAGGCGACCTCGGGACGTCGCAGCCGCATGTTGTCGTAGTCGAGTACGTTGATGTCGGCCTTCAGGCCGGGCCGCAGCAGGCCACGATCGGAAAGCCCCATTTCGATCGCATTGTCGGCGGTGAGCCGCTTGACGCCCCAGGCCACCGGAAACAGCGAGCCGCGCTTTCGATCGCGTGTCCAGTGCGTCAGCGTGTAGCTGGTCGACGTGGCGTCGCACATGATGCCGACATGCGCCCCGCCATCGCCCAGCCCGATCAGGGAATTGGGCGCCGCCATCATCTCGGCGACCGCATCGAGATTGCCGGCGGCAAAGTTGGTGACCGGCAGATACAGGATGCCCTTGCCGTCATTCTCCATCAGCACGTCGTAGACGACCTCGCCCGGCGTACGGCCCTGCCGCTGGGCTATGGCGGCAATGCTCTTGTCGGCGGTCGGCTCGTAATCGGGCGGATCGCCCAGCGGGAACATGCGGCCCCATTTCTCGATCCGTTCGGCCCCACGCCTGGAGCCTTCGTATTTCTCGGCGAGCAGCCGGGCGCGGAAGTCAGGACGTCGTAGGATCGCCACGCGCTCGACAATCGGGAGATGAGCGATCTCCTTGTAGCTCGGGCGGCCCATGAACGGATTCTGCGTCAGCTCGAGTCCCAGCAGCACGCTGGTCGGCCGCGAGCGGATCTGGGCGGTGATTCGCAGGCCTTCCTCGTTCGCGCGGTCGATCTCGCTCATCAGCGTCCGCCACCCATCCGGCCGGGCATCGGATTGAATCATGGTGATGGTGAGCGGCCGGCCGGATTCCCGCGCCAGCCGGCGCAACAGGCCGATCTCGCCCTGCTGGTCCTGGAAGTCCGACACGACCTGCAGCCAGCCGGTGCCGGCAGTGCGCATCGCCCGGGCGATCGCCGTCAACTCGGCCTCCTCGGCACGCAAGGTCGGGATGTGGCGGCCGTCGGCGGCGCGGTGATTGAGCGTGCGCGAGGTCGCGAAGCCGAAGGCGCCGGCCTTCATGCCCTCCAGCGTCAACGCGGCCATGTGGGCGCGGTCCTGCTCGGTCGCCGGCTCGCGGTTGGCGCCACGCTCGCCCATCACATAGACGCGCAACGCCGCGTGCGGCACCTGGGTGGCGACGTCGGCGTCGTATGACCGTACGGCGAGAGCGTCGAGAAAGTCCGGGAAGCTGTGCCAGTTCCACGGCAGGCCTTCCCTCATCAC
>CAYZQZ010000085.1:0-11750 GCA_964480235.1 uncultured Reyranella sp.
CGACCATGGACATGCCGCCGAAGCCCGGCGCGTCGCCGGCGCAGAAATAGCCGTCGACGTCGTCCTTGGTCAGACCCGCATCCTCGAGCGCGCCCTTGGCGACCTCGGCGTGGATCTGCGCCAGCGAGATGTCCTTGGCCAGTCGCGTCGGATGCTCGTAGATGCCTGCGATGTAGGCCTTGCCCTTGATGCTCATCGGCCGCCTGTCTCCTCGTCCATGTTGCACCGCATCGTAACGACCGATTCCTCACGGGAAAGTGGGCTCTTTCGCTGCGAAAAACGATGTAAGGTTGGACAAAGCACTGAACAGGGAGTTGCGAATGATCTTTCGTCTTTTGGGCATTGCGGTGGCAGCTTGCCTCGCCTTCGCTGGCGCGGCAGGCGCGCAGGGCAAGACGGAGCTGCTGTGGTACAGCCAGGCCGGCTTCAAGCTCACCACGCCCGGCGGCAAGGTGATCATTATCGATCCATGGATCATGGGTGGCACGCTGACGCCGCCCGACCTCAAGGACCTCAGCAAGGTCGGCAAGGTCGATCTCGTGCTGGTCACTCACGGCCACGGCGACCATCTCGGCGACGCAATGGAAATCGCCAAGACCAACAACGTCCCGATGTGGGCGCCGGCCGGTATGAACCAGCAACTGCTGACGCTCGGCAAGATGCCGGCCAACCTCGTGCCGCGCATGAACAAGGGGGGCACCATCCAGCCCTTCCCCGGCGTGAAGATCACCATGACTCATGCCGAGCATTCGTCCGAGATGCTGCTCAAGGACGACCATGGCAAGGACACGACCTATTCCGCCGGCGAGCCGGTCGGCTTCATCATCGAGCTCGAGAACGGATTTAAAATCTACCACATGGGCGACACCGGCGTGTTCGGCGACATGAAGTGGATCGGCGAATACTACAAGCCCGATCTCGTGTTGGTTCCGATCGGCGGCCACTTCGTGATGGATCCGAAGGACGCAGCCTTCGCGGTCAAGGAGCTGATCAAGCCCAAGATGGCATGGCCGATGCACTACGCCAGCAATCCGATGCTCAAGGGCACGCCCGCCGAGTTCAAGGCGGCCCTGGGTCAGACGACCGTCCAGGTGGTCGACGCTACGCCGGGGACGAAGAAGGAGTTCTAGGGCAACCGTTCGAGAACCGTTTCCCAGGCAGATTTGGGGTGATCGTAGCGGTCGATCACCCCTTCTTGTTTGTGCAAGACCCGCCAGCCGCGCGCGAACAGGCGGTCGACATCGGCCTCATCGAAGAAGCGTTTGGGTGCTCCGTCGACGCGATAATAGTGCCGGTCGATCTCCGGATGGCCGCTGGCGCCGAAATGATGGTCGTTGGTGGAGTTGAGCCGGCACAGCAGGACGCCACGAGGGATGAGCGTGGCCGCAATGCGGGTGACGAGCGCCTCAGTCTCCGCCCAGGGGAAGTAATGCAGCGACAGGCTGGCCACGATGACGCCGGCCTTTTCGACCGGGAATGGCAGGCGGATGTCCTGGCAATGGAACGTCGCCGTAGGCACCGCCGCCCGCGCCTTGTCGACCGCTGGTGGTGACAGTTCGACGCCAACCACGCGATGACCTGCCGCCACGAACGTCGCACTGTCACGGCCGCCGCCGCTTCCCAATTCGAGGATCGGCAGGCCATCCGCACGCTCCGCGACCAACGGCAGCCAGCGGTCCAGCCATCGATCTCCAGGCGAGAGATCGCTGCGCTTAGACGTCGCGCGCTCCCACGGTGCGGGAGCGGAACTCGTCGGGCACTTCGCGACCGACATCCGTGAAGGCCTTCTTCACCGCCGCCACGGTGGGGCCGAACACCGCCTTCCGGTTCTCGCGCGACCAGTTGTTCGAATTGACGATCGTGTCGAGCGAGCCCTGGAAGCGCGGCATGACGTAGCGGGCGAACAGCTCGTAGGAGCGCAGCGTCGCCTCGCGGTCGGCCCACTCGTGCGCGCGGAACAGGATACCGCCGAAGCCGCCCTTGGAATAGCCGAGCAGGCGCTCGATGCCCTTGGCGACGGTCTCGGGATTACCGACCAGGGTCGTGCCCTGCGCCACGCCCTCGCGCAGCGGATCGTCGGAGCGGCCCGGCGGCCGGCCCAGCGTGTCCTCGAAATAGGTCACCGTCTCGCAGCGCTCGCCGGCGTGGACCTCGCGCAGCGCGCGCTCGTCGTCATCGGCGATGTGCGCGTTGACCACGATGCGCCACTTCGAGCGGTCCGCCTTGTGGCCGTGCTTGGCCGCGGTCTCTTCGTAGATCGCCCATTGCTTGGCCATCGCCTCCGGCCCGCCCGGGAGGCCGGCACCGATCGACAGCACGCCCAGTCCGTGCTTGCCCGCCGCGATCATGCCCGACGGCGTGATGGTGCTGGCACAGGCGATCGGGAAGTGAGGATAGGAATAGGGCGCCAGATGCAGGCGCGCCTCCTTCAATTCGAACCAGTCGGTCTTCATGGTGACCGGCTCTTCGCACTTGAGCAGAGCCATGATTGCCGCCAGCGACTGCTCCATGCGATCACGCTGGGTCGAGGGCTCGATGCCCATCATGTAGGCATCCGACGGCAATGCACCCGGCCCGCAACCGAGCATCGTTCTTCCACGCGACATGTGATCGAGCTGCACGAACCGGTTCGCGACCATCAGGGGATGGTGATACGGCAGGCTGGTCACTCCCGAACCCAACCGGATGTAGCGCGTGCGCTCGACGGCGGCGGCGATGAACAGTTCGGGCGAGGCGATGGTTTCCCAGCCTGCGGAATGGTGCTCACCGATCCAGGCTTCGTCGTAGCCCAGCTCGTCGATCCACTCGATCAGCTCCATGTCGCGCGCCATTCCGAGTGTCGGATTTTCGCCGACGCGGTGGAAAGGCGCGAGAAAGATACCGAACTGCAGCCCCTTGTGATTGCCCGTCTGTGCCATGAAATCCTCCGGTGGACCGAAACACTAGCACACGCCACGATGGGCACGAGATGAGCGAAAATCCTTCCCTTCCGCTGTCGCGCTTCGCGGTGATCGAGGTCAACGATGCGGACGTGCCGCTGCCGTTGCGGCTCGCCGCCTCGCTGGCCGGAAAGATTGCCGCCGATCTCGGCGCCACCGTTCTCAAGATCGAACCGCCGGGCGGCGATCCGGTGCGTATCGCACCGCCGCTGCTGCCGGGCGGCGACAGTGCGCTCTTCCAGTTTCTCAACACCTCCAAGCAATCGGTCGTGATCGACCTCGCCGGCGAGCCCGGCCGCGCAGCGCTGACGGCCCTGCTCGACAAGGCCGACGCCTGCCTGTTCGAGGAGCCGGCGCGAATTGCGAACCTGCTGCGCGGCGGCCGCGCCACGCCGATCGAGATCGCGCCTTTCCCGATGGGCATGGACCCCGCGATCCCCTACAGCGAGTTCACCTTGATGGCGCTGGGTGGGCTGCTGCACATGGTGGGCGAGCCCGACCGCAAGCCGCTGAAATTGGGTGGACATCACGCGTCCTATGCGGCGGGCCTCACCGCCTTCACGGGACTTGCCGCGGCACTGGCGGCGCGCGACGGCGGCACGACGCCGGCTGCGGTGCGCGTCTCGCTCGCCGAAGTATTGCAATGGGTCAACTGGAAGGCGGCTTCGGGCGCGGAGGCGTCGGGCGTGTCGCCGGGCCGAGAGGGCAAGCAGTCGGAATTCCAGATCGTGCCCTGCCGCGATGGCCATGTCGCCGTCGTCTATACGGCCACGCAATGGCCCGCCACGCGCGACCTGATCGGCGATGAGCGCCTCAGGGACCCGAAGTTCGCAACCCGCGCAGGGCGCCGCGCCAACGTCGGCGAACTCTACGCAATCATGTTGCCCTGGTTCACGGACAAGACGCGGCTCGAGATCCAGTCGATGGCGCAGCGCAAGGGTGTGCCGTTCGGACCGGTCTTTTCGCCTTCCGAATTGCTCTCGACCGAGCAATACGTCGCGCGCGGCTTCCTGGCCGAGATGACGCACCCCACGCTCGGCCGCGTGCTGCTGCCGCAACTGCCGGTCCAGTGGAACGGCCGCTCCTTCGCGCCGCGCCCCGCACCGCTGCTTGCTGGGCAGGAGCTCGCGGCATGACCGAGCGGCCTCTCTCCGGCGTTCGTGTGCTCGATTTCGGGCTGCTGACCGCGGGCGCCAACACCTCGGCGATGCTGGCGGATCTCGGCGCCGAGGTGCTGAAGATCGAGTCCGGCGCCTACGTCGATCCGTTCCGCGTGGTCGGCAAACCCGACAACGAGGATGGCTGGTGGAACCGCTCGCCGCAGTTCCGTTTCACCAATCGCAACAAGCGCGGGCTGGCGCTGAATCTGAAGGACAGGCGCGGCCAGGAGGTGATCCGCGATCTCGCACGCCACTGCGACGTGGTCGTCGAGAACTTCCGCCGCGGCGTGCTCGACCGCGCCGGACTGGGCTGGGCCGACCTCGGCAAGATCAACCCTCGCCTCGTGTTCGCCGCGATCTCCAGCCAGGGCGACACCGGGCCGGAGCGCATGAACGTCTCCTTCGGCAGCACGCTGGACGCCACCTCGGGCATTGCCTCGCTCACCGGCTACGAGGGCGAGGAGCCGCGCATCTCGGGCATGGATGTGAACTATCCGGATCAGATCGTCTCGCTGTTCGCCACCGGCATCGTGATCGCTGCCATCACAGAAGCGCGTCGCAGCGGCCAGGGCGCCTTCCTTGATTTCTCCCAGCGAGAGGTCGCGTCCTTCACAGTGGGCGAGGAGATTCTTGCGGCATCCGCCGGCACGGCGAGCACCAATCTCCGCCGCGGCAACAGCGAGACGGGAATTGCGCAACAGGACGCCTATCGCTGCCGAGACGGGCGCTGGCTGGCCGTCACCCTATCGGCCCCCGACCCGTCGCTGGCCGACTTCTGCGCCGACCGGGACAGCATCGATGCGCTCGCGGCATTGCGGGCACGCGGCATCGCCGTGGCGCGCTGCAATGACGGCACTGACCTGTTGCGCGATCCCGCGCTCGCGGGCGTCACGCTGGCCCGCGACGAGGAAGGCACGCTCGTGAAGGGTTTGCCCTATCGCCTGAACGGAGCCGGAATCGCCATCGAGCGCGCCGCTCCCGCGCTCGGCCAGCACACCGACGAGGTCTTGCGCACGCTTCTCGGCTTCGACGATGCTAGGCTGCGGGAACTGGCCGACGCCGGGGTGACGTCGACCGTTCCCACCGTGGGGGATGTCTAGACCGTGGCACGCGCCGAAGTTCAGAAGCTGATCGACCGCATGGCGATTCCCGTGATCGCGGCGCCGATGTTCCTGGTTTCCAACCCCGCCCTTACGCTCGCCTGTTGCGCCGAGGGCCTCATGGGCAGCTTCCCTGCCCACGGAACCCGCAGCCGTGAGGAATTCCAGAGCTGGCTCGACCAGATGCAGGAGGGCATGAAGCGGCTGGAGAACAGCGGCAGGCGTCCCGCACCGTGGGCGGTGAACCTCGTCGTCCATCCGTCCAATCCACGCTACCCGGGCGATCTCGAACTGGTCGAGAAGTACAAAGTACCTGTCGTGCTAACGTCGAAGGGTGCGCCGGGTGACGCGATCCAGCGTATCCATGGGTGGGGTGCGGTCGCCCTGCACGACATCGCAAACCGCCGCCATGCCGAAAAAGCGCTGGAAGCGGGCGTCGACGGTGTGATCGCCGTGGCCGGCGGCGCCGGCGGCCACACCGGCACGATCAACCCCTTCGCCCTCATGAACGAAGTGCGCCAGCTCGGCGACCACTTCGCCGTCGTCCTGGCGGGCGGGATGTCGACCGGCCGTGACGTCGTGGCGGCGCAGGCGATGGGAGCCGACCTCGCCTATATCGGCACGCGCTTCATCGCCACCCGCGAGGCGATGGCGGCCGACGCACACAAGCAGATGATCCTCGATACGCGCGCCACGGACGTCTTTCTGACAGCGTCGATCGACGGCGCGCCGGCCAACTGGCTGACCCCCAGCCTGCTAGCGGCCGGCATCGATCTCGACGTCCTGCGCACCACGCTGCCCGGCAAGGTGGTGGCAGCGCAGGAAAACAAGAAGCGCTGGAAGGACATCTATACGGCAGGCCACGGCGTCGGGAACATCGAGGACATCCCGGCCGCAGCCGAACTCTGCCGGCGCCTGATCGCCCAGTATCAAGAAGCGCGGCAATCCCTGAAGCGCGTGGCCGCGTGACCGCGGCGCCAAAAATCAGGCTCGAGCGTCTGTCCAAGACTTTCGGTGACGATAGCGCCGGGACCATTGCGCTCGACAATTTCAACCTGACGGTCGGCGACGGCGAGTTCGTCTGCATCGTGGGCCCGAGTGGCTGTGGCAAGACCACGATGCTGCGCATGGTGGCGGGCCTGGAGAAACCGAGCGGCGGCACGATCGACGTTACCGCCACCGATCCGAATCGGCCGCTCAACGCCATGGTCTTCCAGGAGCAGGGCCTTTTCCCCTGGATGACGGTGCTCGACAACGTCGCCTATGGCCTCGAGATGCGCGGCGTCGGCAAGCGCGAGCGCCACGAGATGGCGGCGCCCTTCATCGAGATGATCGGACTGGGCCGTTTCCGCGATCACTATCCCTCGCAGCTCTCAGGCGGCATGCGCCAGCGCGTCAGTCTTGCCCGGGCCTTCGTCGCCGATCCCGAGATCCTGCTGATGGACGAACCCTTCGCCGCGCTCGACGCGCAGAACAAGCTGATCATGCAGGACGAACTGCTGCGCATCTGGGAGGGCACGCGCAAGACCGTGCTGTTCATCACCCATGCCATCGACGAGGCGATCTCGCTCGGCGACCGTATCGTGGTGATGACGGCGCAGCCCGGCCGCATCAAGCAGATCGTGCCGGTCGACCAGTTCCCGCGGCCCCGCCGACCGGTCGAACTGCGCGCCGACCCGCGCTTCGGCGCGCTGCAACTCGAAATCTGGCGCATGCTGGAAGACGAAGTTCGTACCGCGCGTCAGCAGGCGATGGCCTGAAGATGCGGGCGGCCAACAAGGAGCGCGCGCTTGCCATCCTGTCGCCGCTGGCGGTCGTGGCGCTATGGCAGTTCGCGTCCAACATGGGCTGGACCAACCAGCGCTACGTGCCCTCCCCGCTCGCAATCGCCCAGGCCGGCTGGGATCTCGCCCTTTCCGGACGCCTCGCCATCGATATCGGCGCCAGCCTGCGCCGGCTGGTCATCGGCTTCGTCCTCGGTGCCGTGCCGGGCATCCTGCTCGGCATGGTGATGGGGCTGAACCGCTGGGTGCGCGCCGCGATAGACCCGCTGGTCGCCGCCCTCTATCCGATCCCCAAGATCGCCATATTACCCCTCCTGATGCTGGCATTTGGGCTGGGCGATGCCTCCAAGGTGGCGGTGGTCGCCATGTCGGTGCTGTTCCTCACCATCATCAACACCACGACCGGCGTGGTGCAGCTCGATCGCATCTATTTCGAGGTTGCACGAAACTACGGGACCCCCTGGTACAAACTATTCACGCGCGTGATCCTGCCTGGCGCCCTGCCCGTCATCTTTGCCGGTCTGCGCATCAGCCTCGGAGTCTCTCTCGTGGTGCTGGTCGGCGCCGAGTTCGTCGCCTCCGATGCCGGCATCGGCTACCTGATCTGGGTCTCCTGGCAGACCCTGGTGGTCGAGAACATGTTCGTCGGCATCATCGTGATCACCATACTCGGGGTGCTGTCGACATTATTTCTGCACGAAGTCGAACGGCTTCTGGTACCTTGGCGACGTGATTAGGGGTGCATGATGCGTAAGTCGCTGCTGTCCCTGCTGTGCGGCCTTTGGGCCGGGTTTGCCGCCGGTTCCGCGGCCGCCGAGCCGGTGAAGATCGGCGACCTCGGCATCCTCGCAGACGCCCCCTTTTATATTGCCATCGAAAAGGGCTACTTCGCCGAAGAGAAGGTCGAGGTGAAGCTGGAACGCTTCAACTCGGCCGCGCAGGCGACCGCGCCGCTGTCGACCAACCAGGTCCAGGTGGTGGGCGGCGGCGTCAGCGCCGCGCTCTACAATGCCTTCGCCCGCGACTGGCCCGTGCGCATCGTCATGGCCCGCACGCGCGACATGCCGGGATATTCCAGCGACACGCTGATCCTGCGCAACGACCTCAAGGACACGATCAAGACGCCGAAGGATCTCAAAGGCCGCATGATCGCGCTCAACACGCCGGCGTCGGTTCTGCATTTCATGCTAGCGCGCCTGCTCGAGACCGAGGGCCTCACCCTGAACGACATCCAGACGGTCAACATGGCTTGGCCCAGCATGGGCCCGGGCCTGGAGACCAAGGCACTCGATGGCGGCATGGTGGTGGAACCCTTCGCCGGCCAGTACTCGGCCAAGGGCATCTCCTTCCCGTTCCGCCGCGCCGCCGACTTCATGATCAAGCCGCCGCTCGAGGTTTCGGTCGTGCTGTTCAGCAAGACCTGGACGGACAAGAATCCCGACGAGGCAAAGGCATTCACTGTCGCCTACCTCAAGGGTGTGCGCGACTACTATGATGCCATGAAAGGCGGCCCCAAGCGTGCCGAGGTGGTCGAGATCTGCGCCAAGTACACCAGCCTCAAGGACAAGGCGATGTACGACAAGATCCAGTGGAGCTACATGGATCCCAACGCCGAGATTTCCTTCGAGGGCCTGCGCGATCAGCAGGACTGGTATGCCAAGGCGGGCTACGTTGCCACCAAGGCCAACCTCGAGGGCGTCGTCGACCCGCGTTTCCTGCATCATGCGCTGGAAAAGCTGGGCAAGATCGACGCCAGCAAGTAGCCGACACGAACCGAAGTCGATTGGAGTTGCGGAGTTGAGTCATGGCTGAGACCGCATCGGTCGTGCGTCTGTCCAACCGTGGGGAGGATTGCCTGCGCACCGGCCCCGGCACCCCGGCCGGCCGTTACCTGCGCCAGTTCTGGCAGCCGATCTACCACTCGACCGATCTCGCGGCCGGACGCGCCGTCACCGTGCGCATCATGGGCGAGGATTTCACGCTCTATCGCGGCGAGACCGGTACACCCCATCTCGTCGATGCGCGCTGCCCCCACCGCGGCACGCGCCTCAGCACGGGCTGGATCGAGGGCGATCGGTTGCGCTGCTTTTATCATGGCTGGAAGTTCGACGAGACCGGCGCCTGCACCGAACAGCCGGCGGAAGAAGACGCCTTCTGCCACAAGGTCTCGATCGGATCCTATCCGCTGCGCGAGTATCTCGGGCTGGTCTTCGCCTTCCTCGGCTCGGGACAGCCGCCGGAATTCCCGGTCCATCCGGAGTTCGAATATTTCGACGGCATGGTCGAGATCGATTCCTACAGCCGCGACTGCAACTACTTCCAGAATCTCGAGAACGCGCTGGACATGAGCCATATCGGCTTCGTGCACGGCGACAACGTCGCGATCTTCAAGGGCATCGGGCTGGGCCGTGCCCTCGATGCCGAGGAGTCCATGTGGGGCGTGACCTACGGCTTCACACGGCCCGACGGCCAGAAGCGCGTGCAGCAGTTCGGGATGCCCAACATCTTCTATCTCACCGCGCTGCCGACCGATCCCGAGATCGGCTGGCAGGAATCGATGTTCTGGTGGGTGCCGATCGACGACACGCGGCACATGCAGTTCAGCGTCCATCGCGTGCCGGCGCAGGGTGATGTCGCCAAACGCATCCACGAACGCCGCCAGGCGCGACGCAGCGCCATCACCATCGGCCACCAGCAGTTGGCCCGCGACGTTCTCGAGGGCCGCGTCGCCATGCGCGACATCGACAAGAGCAGGGTCGACCTGGTGCGCCTGCAGGACGACGTGGCGCAGGTTGGCCAAGGCCTGATCACCGACCGCGAAGGTGAGCGGCTGGGCCGGGCCGACGTTGGCGTCATCGCCATCCGCCGCCTGTGGGAGCGCGAGCTCGCGGCCTTCGTAGAGGGCCGTCCGACCAAGCAGTGGCGGCGCGACGGGTCCATCGTGCCACGCGCCTGGGGGCTCAGCGGCAATCCCGCGACCATTGGCGGCGCCGGCGCCGGCGGCCAGCAGGTCGCGGAGATCATCGACGTGCGCCCGCATGTCGAGGTCGCCGAGCAGCTGAAAGCCCTCCACGCGCCGATCGACTAGGGCAGACGCAGGCATGAGACCGGGCGAGCGGCCGACCGAACCCGGGCCGCAACTCACCCTCGCCGAGCGCGATCGCCGCTATGCCGGGCTGCGCAAGGCGATGGCTTCACAGGGTTTCGATGCGATCGTAGTCGGCAGCTTCCAGGGCCGTGAGCGCCTGGAGTCGTATCTGATCGACGACTTCCTCGACGCCGTCGTGATCCTGCCGCTGAAGAGCGATCCGGTGCTCCTGGCCTTCGGTGGCTCGCGGATCAGCCGCATCTTCGAAAGCCAGCGCCGCGGTCACGACGTCTGGGTGCCCGACGTACGCATGAGCGCCGGCGGCGCCAAGGTCGCCGAATTGCTGAAGGAGCGCGGCCTGGCGCGTGGCCGCATCGGCATGGTGGGCTTCGGCCCGACCGCGCCGGGCGAGGCGGAAGGCCTTCTGCCGCTCGGCTTCCACACCAACTTCGTCAAGGCGTTGCCCGAGGCGACGGTCGGCGACTTCACCCTCGCCTTCACCGATTTCATGCTCGTGAAGAGCGCGGAGGAGATCGCCCTTCTGCGCTTCTCCGCCCGGGTGAGCGAGGAAGCCTGCAAGGTGATGATGGCGACGGCGCGACCCGGCGTCAGCGAGGCTGAGGTCTATGCCGAGACGGTGCGCGAGATCCATCGCTGGGGCTGCGACCTGCGTTACCCGTTCTTCAGCCTGCAGTCCGGCAAGGACAATATCGGCTGGGGCGTGCCGCGCTGGAGTCTGCGTGCCGAACCGCCACGGGTGCTCGAGGTCGGCGATCTCGTGCAGGCCGAGATCCACACCATCTATGGCGGCGTCGAAGGCCAGGTGAACATGTCGGTGGCGCTCGACCCGGTGGATGACGCCGTGCGCCGGCTGGAAGTCGTTGCGCGCGAGTCCTACGAAGCCGGCCTGGCCGCCGTGAAGCCCGGCGTCACCTTCGCGTCGGTCGTGCAGGCGATGGAAAAGCCGATCGCCAGGTCGGGCTGCTGGAGCAAGACGCCCCTGCTGCACACCCTGACTTTCGGCTCGACCGGCTTCACGCCGGTCAACCGCGAGCAGCTTGCCGGCACACGTGAGGAGCCAATCGAAGGCGCCGCGCGTCCCGGCATCCGCCGAGGCGAGCTGGTGTTGAAGGAAGGCATGAGCCTCGAACTCGAGCCCAATGCCTGCCTCGGCATGATCCGGGTCAACATCGGCGCCGGCGTGCTGGTGACGTCGCGCGGTGCGGAAGAGCTGAACAGCCTGCCGACGCGCCTGCAGCACGTAAGCTAGCGCACCCCTCCCCCTCTGCTTTAGGCTTCGCGCCGTATTCCGGGGAGGAAGCGTGAAGACCAAGGCAGCGGTTTGCTACGAGGCCGGCAAGGAACTGGAGATTGAGACCGTCGATCTCGAAGGCCCGAAATTCGGCGAGGTGCTGGTCGAGATCAAGGCGTCGGGCGTCTGCCACACCGACGAGTTCACGCGCTCCGGCGGCGATCCCGAAGGTCTTTTCCCCGTGATCTTCGGTCATGAGGGCGCGGGCGTCGTCGTAGATGTCGGTCCCGGCATCGTGTCGCTCAAGAAGGGCGATCACGTGATCCCGCTGTACACGCCTGAATGCCGCGTTTGCAAATCCTGCCTCAGCGGCAAGACCAATCTCTGCACCGCCATCCGCGGCACCCAGGGTCAGGGCGTGATGCCC
>CAYZQZ010000086.1:0-11743 GCA_964480235.1 uncultured Reyranella sp.
GGCAAAGCGCGGCAGCTGGCCGACGCCATAGGCCGCCTTGTCCCGCACCAGCAGCGGTGGGTTGACCTCGGTGTAGCCGCCCTCTTCCGACGTGTGCAGATCGAGCATGAACTGTGCGATCGCCCGTTCGAGCCGCGCCAGCTTGCCCTTCATCACGACGAAGCGCGCACCAGACATCTTGCTCGCGGCGGCAAAATCCATCTCGCCGGTCGCCTCGCCCAGCGCCACGTGATCCTTGGGCGGGAACGGGAAGTTGCGCTGGTTGCCGTGCCGGCGGATCTCGACATTGCCGGTCTCGTCGCTGCCGTCGGGCACGTCGTCGAACGGCAGGTTGGGCAGCACCTCGAGCCGGCGCGTCAGCTCGGCGTCGAGCTCGGCGGCCAGGGCCTCGCCCTTCTTCAGGCTCTCTTCGAGGCCGGCGACCTCGGCCATCAGTGCGTCGGCATTCTCGCCATTGCGTTTGGCCATGCCGATCTGCTGGCTGAGCGCCTTGCGCCTGGCCTGGACTTGCTCGCTCTCCGTGATCGCGGCGCGACGGCGCGTGTCGATGGCCAGGATCTCGGCCGAGAGCGGCGCCAGGTTGCGCTTCTTGAGGCCGGCATCGAACGCCGCCGGATTCTCGCGGATGAATCGTATGTCGTGCATGGCTAGCTGCCGACCGGCTCGTCGGCCTTCTTTTCCTCTTCCGCCCGCTTCTTCTCAATCCACGAGCCGACCAGGATGCTGATCTCGTAAAACAGCAGCAGCGGCACGGCGAGCGCAATCTGGCTGATCACGTCGGGCGGCGCCAGCACGGCAGCGATCACGAAGCAGATGACAATCGCGTAGCGCCGCTTCGAGCGCAGCCCGTCGCTGGTCGCAATGCCGACGCGCACCAGCAGGATCAACAGCACCGGCATCTCGAAGGCGAAGCCGAAGGCGAACACCAATTGCAGCACCCGCTCCAGGTAGTCAGAGGCCCGCAGGTTCTTCTCGACGTCGGATGGCGCGTACTGTGTGAGCATGAAGTCGATCACGTACGGCATCACGATGTAGTACATGACCGCGCAACCGGCATAGAACATGAACGGCGTGGCGACCAGGAACGGCAGGAAGGCGCGCTTCTCCTGCCGGTAGAGTCCCGGCGCGACGAACAGCCAGATCTGCGTCGCGATCAGCGGGAAGCCCACGATCAGCGACACGAATGCCGACAGCTTCACCGTGACGAAGAAGAACTCGAAGATATCGAGGACCTGCAGCTTGTAGCCGTCGCGCAGGGCCGGCTGGATCAGGAAAGAGAAGATCGGCTTGGCGAAGTAGAACGTGATGAAGAAGACCAGGAAAAAGCTGATCAGCGCATAGATCAGGCGCTTGCGCAGCTCGATCAGATGATCGAGCAGCGGCATCGGCTTGTCGTCTTCGGGTCCGTCGTGCGCTTGAGTCACTGGAGGATGGTCACGGAAGGGCGGTCGTCGATATTCGCGGCATGAGTGGCGCGTTATGCCGCCCTTTCAGCCTCAGTTCAAAGCGCTATTTGCGGCCTATTCGGCGGCCGCCTTGGCAGGTTTCTCGTCGGCTGGCACAGGCTGTGAAATCGCCGCGGTTTCCGCGACGACCGGCAATACCGGCACGGTGGTGACCTGAGGTGTGGCCTCGGCCACAGTCTCAGGGGCGGCAATCTCGGGCGTGGCGTCGGCAGCGGCTTCGGATACGGCCGGCTCGGCTGCGATCTGTGGCGCGGATTCGGGTTCGGCCAGCGGGTTGTCGACTGCGCCTTTGGCGTCCGCCAGGGCCTTCTCGCCCTCGGCCACGCCTTCCTGGATCAGGCTCTTGATTTCCTTCGTCGGATCGAGGCTTGCAACGTCGAGGCCCGTCGCCGCGCCAGTGAGCTGCTTCTTGACCTCGTCAAGCTCCGACTGCCGCACCATCTCGTCGACATGGCCGCGGAACTCCGCCGCCATGCCACGCATCTTCGCCATCCAGTTGCCCCAGCTCCGCAACAGGCCCGGAAGTTCCTTCGGGCCGATCACGACCAGCGCCACGATGGCGATGACCAGAAGCTCAGGACTATCGATACCGAACATGGACTCTCGACCGGTCTAGCCGGCCGGTCAGACCTTGGCGGCGGTGTCCTGGCGGACCGTGCCGTTCGGTGGCGCCGTGGTGGCCTGGGCCGAAATCGGCTTGGCGCTATCGCCAGGCTGCGCTGCCTGCTGAGGCGGCTGTTCCTCCTGCGCACCGACGCCCTTCTTGAAGGCCGACAGGCCCTTTCCGAAGTCGCCCATGAGCTGCGAAACCTTGCCGCGACCGCCGAACAGTAGCAGCACGACAGCCAGCACGATCAGCCAGTGCCAAATGCTGAAGCTACCCATATGAAAATGCTCCCAGAAACGTTGCGATCGGCGTGATGCTGATTATGGCACCCCGCGCAAAGGCCCGGCAACCTGTCGAATAGGGCGGGAATGCGGCCTAACGGCCGGTCTCGTCGGCCGCCAAAGGCTCGTCCGCTTCGTCCTCTTCCGCTTCGAGCGGCAGATCCGGTTCCTCGGGCCTGAATATGGGGGGCTGCGCCCTCGGGTCCAAGAGGCCGGCGGCCTTCAGTTCCTCGTGACCCGGCAGATCGTCGAGGCTGGGCAGGCCAAAATGCTCCAGGAAGAAGTCGGTGGTGCCCCAGGTCACCGGCCGGCCCGGTACACGACGACGGCCCATCGGCCGGATCCAGTTCTGCTCGAACAGAAGATCAAGCGTGCCCTTGCTCAGGCCGACGCCACGCACCTGTTCGATTTCGGTGCGGGTCACCGGCTGATGGTAGGCGATGATCGCCAGCGTCTCGATCGCCGCGCGCGACAGCTTGCGCGTCACCGGCCGCTCGATCTTGAGCTTCTCGGAGAGATCGGGCGCGGTGCGGAAGGCGTAGCCACCCGCCACCTTCACCAGGTTGACGCCGCGGTTGGCGTACATCTCGGCAAGATCGGCCAGCAGCCGGGGGACATTGGCGTCATTGGGCAGGCGGTCGGCCAGCTCCGTCTCGTCGAGCGCCTGCGTGCCGGCGAACACTAACGCCTCGAGCAGGCGCAGATGCTGCGCATGATCGGGTGACACCACGTCGGTGACAGGGGCGGGAACCGGCACGCCGGCAATGACGGTCTCGGTGACAGTCTCGACGGCGGTGACCTCGACAACTTCCTCGACGACTTCTTCCTCGTCGGTGTCGTCGTCTTCGTCCTCCTCGTCGTCATCGTCGTCATCGTCATCATCGTCCGAATCGTCGTCGTCATCGTCGGACTCATCGCCCGAGTCGTCGTCATCGGATTCCTCGTCGTCGGCCTTGTCCTCGACCTCCGACTTCTTCTTTGCTGCCTCGAGGCCGGCAAGAATCATCCCCACGATGACGGCCGGGTCGTCGACGGCTGGCGAATTGGCTTCGATGTCTGACATGTCAGGACCCGTCACGAGGCTCACTACGTTTACGCAATTGAATGGGGCCGAAACGCTCGGTCTGGCGCAGCTCGATCTGGCCGTCCTTGGCGAGCTGCAGGCCAGCCACGAAAGTCGAGGCGATCGCCGAGCGCCGGCGCGTCGGATCGGTCAGGCCGGCCGGCAAAAACGCCTCGAGGGTCTGCCAGTCGATCGCGATGCCCAGCATACGACCCAGCCGCTCCGCCGCTTCTTCGACCGAGAAGAACTGCATCGGCGCAATCTGGTAGGTGTCGGCATCCTTGGGCCGCACTTGGTGACCGTAGGCCTGCAGCAGGTCGAACAGCTTCACGTCCCAGATGGCGCGGCGCACGACGACCACGCCCTCGGGCTGGCCGCGGGAGAAGATGTCCTTGCCGAGCTGCGGACGCGCCATGAGGCGCACACCCGCCTCCTGCATGGCCTCGAGGCGGCGCAACTGCCACGCCAGTGCGTCGGCCATCTCCTGGCCCGATGGCTCGTCGCCGGCCGGCGGCTCGGGTAGCAGCAAACGCGATTTGAGATAGGCGAGCCACGCCGCCATCACCAGGTAGTCGGCTGCGAGTTCCAGCCTCAGCCTGCGCGCCTGGGCCACGTGCGCCAGGTACTGATCGACCAGCGCCACCATGGAAATGCGCCGCAGGTCCACCTTCTGGTCGCGTGCGAGCGTCAGTAGCAGGTCGAGCGGACCTTCGAACCCTTCGAGATTGACGATCAACTCGCCCTCGCCCGGCGCGATTACGTCCGGGCCCGGCTTCGCGAACTGATCGGCGGGGGGGCCGTCGCTCGGGGGCGGGCTGTTGGGTTCGTTCATGGCTGCCCCGGTTTAGTCCAGTGCTGCCGCCTGCCGCTACTGTATTTGGCCCCTTATCCCCATTCCGGCAGCAGGCTGGCCAGTCGCCCGGAAGCTTCCGCACGCGGCATCGGGGCGTGTTGGCGTCCCAACGCCGAACGGCCAGCCTGGAAGCGCTGCCAGCCGCGATCCGTGAGCGGGCCGGTCCGGGAGGCGACCTGCTTCATCTCCTCCATCCGGCCATTGCAGTGAAGCGCCACGTCGCAGCCGGCGGCGATCGATCGCGCGGCGCGCTCGCCCAGGGTGCCGCCCAGCGCCTGCATGGACAGGTCGTCCGAAAGCAGCAGCCCGTCGAAGCCGATATGGCCGCGGATCACGTCCTGCAGGGCACCTGCCGAAATCGTGATCGGCGTCCGGGGATCGATCGCCTCGAACAGGAGATGGCCGGTCATCGCCCAGGGCAGGTCGGAGAGGAGCTTGAACGGCAGGAAGTCGGTCTTCTCAAGGGTTTCACGCGAGACGCCGACATGAGGGAGGTCGTCGTGCGAATCGACCGTGGCTCGGCCGTGGCCTGGGATGTGCTTGATCACCGCCATCACACCCTCGGCCATCAGGCCCTCGGCGGCGGCCCGCCCGACCGCTGCCACAGCCTCGGCGGTGTCGGCATAGGCGCGATCGCCGATCACAGCGTGGGTCTCGGGGAAGGCGATGTCGAGCACCGGCAGGCAGTCGACGTCGCAGCCGATCGAGGCCACGTCCATCGCCAGCAGCCGCGAATTGAGCCGCGTCGCCTCGAGCCCCTTGGCCGGATCGCGGCGGTAAAGTTCGCCGAGCACGCGGCCCGGCGGCGCCTTTCGCCAGTGCGGCGGCTTGAGCCGCGCCACCCGCCCGCCTTCCTGGTCAACGAGCACCGGTGCATCGGCGCGCGCCACGCTCGACCGCAAATCGTCGATCAGGCGTCGCGCCTGGTGGGGATTGTCGATGTTGCGCGCAAAGACGATGAAGCCCAGCGGATCGGCATCTCGGAAGAACGCACGCTCGTCTGCCGTGAGTTCGAGACCCGAGCAGCCGAAGATTGCAGCCTTGGGATTCATGGCCGGGGGTGCGCCACTCCAGTGGCGCGTTTTCTCATGACCCCGCCTGCGGACATGATCGCGTCACTGGAGTGACGCGCCTCCAGCGAAGAATCATCGGGCTGGCGGAACGGCGACGCAGTCGGCCTTGCGGCCCTTGAGCGTGCTGCAAACGCTGTGCGCCTGCTTCTCGTCGAGCGGTCCCGCCTGCACGCGATACCACACGCCCTTGTCGCCGAGGTCGACCCGCGCCGGCTGCATCTTGAGGTTGGCCAGCACGTCGCCGTGCGCGGCCTGAAGGCGCGCCCAGGTCGACTTGGCGACGTCCTCGCTCTTCACCGAGGCGATCTGCACGCGCCAGCCGCCCGTCGGGCCGGACATGTTGTCGATCAGGCTGGCGATCGAGGGAGCCGCCTCGGTCGGACCAGGCTTGTCGGCCACGGCCGGGGTCGTGGCGGGCAACGCCGAAGCGGTCGTCGTGGCGGGCGGCGGCGTCGGGCCGCTGCCGGGCTGGAGCGGTGTGGGCGTGGCCGCCTGGGCCGGCGGCGCAGCCTTGGCCTGGTCGGGTTCCGCAGGCTTGGGCGGGGCCGGCGGCGGCAGGCCGTTGGCCGGCAGGCTCGGCACCTTGGGCTCGGGCAGCAACTTCTCGGGAGGCACCGCCACCGCGTTGGGCGACAGGCGGTTGTAGACTTCCTTGTCCTGGTTCGGCGGCACCAGGCCGCCGGCATTCTCGGGCTTCACCCGGGCCGGCACGGCCGGCGCCTGGACGACCAGCGGCTCGAGTCCCTTGCCGCCCGCCTTGACGTCCTGGTTGTGCGCCCACCACACGACCGAACCGAAGCTGGCGACGGCGGCGACCGACACCATGGCGGTCAGGATCTGGCCGCGGCGCCGATTGACCCGCGACAGCAGGGTGTCGCGCGGCGGCGGCGGAATGGAATCGGGCTCGTTCGAAACGTGGACAGGCGCGACGGGCCTCGGCGGAGAGTCGAACCGCGTAGCTACCGACTCGTTGGGCCGGTAGATCTTTGGACCGTCGCCGGAGGGGGACCGGCGAATGTGCATTGCTTCCTTATCTCATTTCTTCGACGGGTTTTACGCCGAAGACCTTTAATCCCGATCCTATCACAAATCCGACCGCCTGTACCAAGGCAAGGCGGGCCCGCGTGAGTTCGGCGTCCCCCTCGACGACGAAGCGTACATTGTCCTCCTTGCCGCGATTCCAGTGCGCGTGGAAGGCCGCGGCGAGGTCGTAGAGATAGAAGGCGATGCGGTGCGGCTCGTGCGCTGTGGCCGCAGCTTCGACCTGACGCGGCCACTGCGCGATCAGCCGGACCAGAGCCAGTTCGCCCGGGTCGGCCAGGCGGTCGAGTGGAGCGCCGGCCAGTCCCTCGACCGAGATGCCGGCGGCCGTCGCCTGACGCATGACCGACCGCGTCCGGGCATGGCCGTACTGCACGTACCATACCGGATTGTCGCGGGACTGTTCGGTGGCTTTCACCAGATCGAAATCGAACGGTGCGTCGTTCTTGCGCGTCAGCATGGTGAAGCGCACGACGTCGGGGCCGACTTCGTCGAGCAGGTCGCGCAGGGTGACAAAAGTGCCGGCGCGTTTGGACATACGCACCAGCTCGCCATTGCGCAGCACCTTCACGAGCTGGCAGAGCTTGACGTCGAGCTCGCCCTTCTTGCCCGTGATGGCACTCACCGCCGCCTTCATGCGCTTCACGTAGCCGCCGTGGTCGGCACCCCAGATGTCGATCATGTCCGCGAAGCCGCGGCGGTACTTGTCGAAGTGATAGGCGATGTCGTTGGCGAAGTAGGTCCAGCTGCCGTCCGACTTCTTGAGCGGGCGGTCGATGTCATCGCCGAACTGGGTGGCACGGAACAGGGTCTGCTCGCGGTCTTCCCAGTCGTCCGGCTTCTTGTCCTTGGGCGGCTCGAGCCGGCCCTGGTAAATCAGGCCTTGCGCCTTCAGATCGTCGAAGGCGCGATCGACCGCGCCGCCCTCGACCAGGGCACGCTCGGACGAATAGACCTCGATGTTCACGCCGAGGATCGCAAGATCGGCCTTGATCT
Source organism: uncultured Reyranella sp. (assembly GCA_964480235.1). Lineage (GTDB taxonomy): Bacteria > Pseudomonadota > Alphaproteobacteria > Reyranellales > Reyranellaceae > Reyranella. The sequence goes on from CAYZQZ010000086.1 coordinate 7,381, forward strand.
CGGCCATCAGCGCCGAGATCGCGAAAGCGCGCATCTCAGGCAACCAGTCGGCCTCAGGCTTGCCGATCCAGCGCGTGCCGTCGCGCCTGGCGATCGCGGCACCCACGTCCTTGAGGTACTCGCCGGGATAGAGGCCTTCGGGAATCGCTCCGATGTCCTCCCCGAGCGCCTCTTTGTAGCGAAGGTAGGTCGAGCGCCCGAGCGTATCGACCTGCGCGCCAGCGTCGTTGATGTAGTATTCCTTGGTGACGTCATAACCCGCCTTGAGCAGCAGGTTGGCGAGCGCATCGCCCACCACCGCGCCGCGTGCATGCGCCACGTGCAGCGGTCCGGTCGGATTGGCCGACACGTATTCGACGTTCACCTTCCTCTTCGCGCCGAGGGTCGAGTCTCCATAGGCGATCTCTGCCTTCAGGCAGTCGCGCAGGCGCTCGCGCCAGAACGAATCGGCGATCTTCAGGTTGATGAAGCCCGGCCCCGCGACCGCACCGTCGACGATGTCGGGATCGGCCTTGAGGCGGACCAGCAGCGCATCGGCGATGTCGCGCGGCTTCCTGCCCGCGGGCTTGGCGAGCACCATGGCGGCGTTGGTCGCGATGTCGCCGTGGGCCGGGTCGCGCGGCGGCTCGGCAGTGATGGCCGAGAAATCGAGCGGCGCCGGCAGCTCGCCGGCCGCCTGCATGGCCGTCAGGGCGGCCTCGATCACGCCGATGAAATGGCGGTAGGGATTCATGGCGCGGGGGTATCCCCCATGGCGGGCCTTTTGTCCACGCGGCCCACGGCGGCCGAAAAAGGACCTAGTTCGACAGGTCGAACAACCGCTTGTGCTCGTCGAGCGCGAACCGGTCGGTCATGCCGGCGATGTAGTCGGCGACCAGCCGCGCCCGGGCGGGCCGCTCGGCCTTCTCGGCGCGCTCCCGCCACGGCGGCGGCAGACAGTTGGGCTCGGCGAACAGGAGCCCGAACAGGTCCATCACCACCCGGCGCGCCTTGGAGTGCGAACGATTGAGCAGCCAGTGCTCGTACATGTTCTTGTAGAGAAAGGCTTTGATGGTGCGATCGTTGGCCGCCATCTCCTCCGAGAAGGCGACGACCGGCCGACCGAGCGCACGGATGTCGGCGACGGACTTCGGCGAGGCTTCGGTGAGGCGCCGGCGGGTCTCCGCCAGCACATCCTCGACCATGGCGTTGATCATGCGCCGAATCGCCTCGTGTACCAGCCGCGAAGTGCCGATGCCGGGATACTTGCTCTCGACCTCGACGAACTTCTCGCCAACCAGCGGCAGTTCCTTGAGGTGCTTGATCTCGAACAACCCGGCGCGCAGCCCGTCGTCGATGTCGTGGTTGTTGTAGGCGATGTCGTCGCTTAGCGCGGCGACCTGCGCCTCCGGACCGGCGTGACCGGTGAGCTCGAGATCGTGGTCTCGGCTGTACTCGACGATCGCCGCCGGCAAATCCTCTAGCCGGCGCCCCTTCCTGATCAGCGGCCCGTTGTGCTTGACCGCCCCCTCGAGCGTTTCCCAGGTGAGGTTGAGGCCGTTGAACTCGGCGTAGCGCTCCTCGAGCTTGGTCAGGATGCGCAGCGTCTGGGCATTGTGGTCGAAGCCCATGAAGGGCTTCATCGCCGCATCAAGCGCTTCTTCGCCGGCATGGCCGAACGGCGTGTGCCCCAGATCGTGGGCCAGTGCGACCGCCTCGCCGAGATCCTCGTCGAGCTTGAGCGTACGGCAGATGGTGCGAGCGATCTGCGCCACCTCGAGCGAGTGAGTGAGCCGTGTACGGTAGTGATCGCCCTCGTGATAGACGAAGACCTGCGTCTTGTGCTTCAGCCGCCGGAACGCGGTCGAATGGATGATGCGGTCGCGGTCACGCTGGAACGGGCTGCGCGTCGGATCCTCGCGCTCGGCATGAAGCCGTCCGCGGCTCTCCCACGGCAAGGTGGCATAGGCTGCAAGTTCGTGCGGGCGCCACAATTGTTCGGCCACGTGACCTCCGTCCGAGGCCGGTGTCTCACGCCTTTCCGGTGGCTGCAACCACCTCGTGCGTGCCGTCCCAGATCATGTCGCCCGCGACATAGAGGACGATGAGGAAGCCGATCCAGGCAATCCAGTGATAGCGGTCGAGGATGCGAGCAATGAAGTTCGACGCGACCGCCATCAGCACGACCGCGAGCGCGAGGCCGATCCACAGCACGACCTTGTGGTCGCGTGCGGCGCCTGCCACCGCCAGCACGTTGTCGAGCGACATCGAGATGTCGGCGACGATGATCTGCAGCATCGCCTGGGCCGTGGTCTTGGGGGCTGCGGCATGGGCTTTCTCTGCCTCGGGCCGCCCCTTGGCGCGCAGCTCGCGGTACATACGCCAGGCCACCCAGAGCAGCAGCAGGCCACCCGCCAGTGTAAGGCCGATGATCTGCAGCAGTTCGGTGGTGACCGCGGCGAAGGCGATGCGCAGCACGGTGGCGCCGGCAACGCCCCAGAAGATGATCTTGCGGCGGTCCTCCTTGGGCAGGCCCGCAACCGCCATTCCGATGATGATGGCGTTGTCGCCCGACATCACCAGGTCGATCAGTACGACCTGGAGGAAAGCCATCATGACGCCCTGGCTGAGACCGAGTGCTTCCATCGAGGCCTCCTGAGCGGCGAGACGACGTTACTTGACCAGCGTCACCGGTACGTCGACATGCGCGATGATGTCCTGGGCGACCGAGCCCAGCAGCACCCCCGCGAGGCCGGTGTGCCCCCGCGTGCCCATCACGACCAGGCCGGCACCGAGCTTCTTGACGAAGTCACTTATGATCGCGCCCTGGCGGCCGACTCCGATATGCACCTTGGCTGCGACACCCGCCTGCTTTACGAGCGTCTGGGCCGAGGCCAGCGCCTTGTTGCCTTCCTCGCGCTGGTAGGCGTCGATGTCGCCACGCCCCACGAACGAGGCGATGGCGCCGCCGAGGTTGGGCTGGACGTTGATCAGGTGCAGTTCAGCGCCCAGGCCACCGCGCAGCAGGCTGATGCCGTGCTTCACCGCCCGATCGGAGCACTCCGATCCGTCGACGGCTACCAGGATTGCCTTCATCTCGGCCATGCCGGCTCACTCCTTCTTGTCGCCAGCCGCAAGATCGACCGGCTCGGCGTGCGCGCGTTGCCGCGCCCGATACTGCAGGAAATAGCCGATCGCCACGGTGATCACGGCACCGGCGATCTCCAACACCAGATGGGCATGCGGGATCATCGAATTGAGCTTGTCGGCGAAGCCCGGGTCAGTGGCGATCACGTCGCCCGCGATCCACCCGAGCAGGCCACCGCCGGCCACGACGATCACCGGGAAACGGTTGAGCAGCGCCATGATCAGGGTGGCGCCGAAGATGATGAGCGGAATGCTGATCAGGAGGCCGATCACCATGAGGCCGGTATGGCCCTTGGCGGCGGCGGCAATGGCGATGGCGTTGTCGAGGCTCATCACGGCATCGGCGATGATGATGGTCTGGATCGCGCCCCACAGCGAACTCGACGCCTTGACGCCGTCCTCGCCATGCTCCTCGTCGCCCTGTACCAGCTTGACGCCGATCCACAGCAGCAGAAGGCCGCCGATCAGTTTGAGGTAGGGCACCTTCAGGATCTGATCGATGATCAGCACGAAGATGATACGCAGCACGATCGCGCCAGCGCTGCCGGCCAGGATCGCGGGCTTCTGGTGGCGCTTATCCAGGTTCCGGCAAGCCAGCGCGATGACCAACGCGTTGTCGCCGGACAGCAGGATGTTCACCAGGATGATCTGACCGAGGCCGCTCCAAAAGTCGGCGTTGAGCTCGATTCCCATGATGTTCCGCCGACTCCGTCCCTGCCTCTGTTTATAGGTCCGACCTTCAATGGGCCGGCCGAAGGTGTTAGTTCACCATGCACAGCCGGTGCAAGCTAAACCGGACGGACAGAACAGGAAAGTCGCATGGCTGGGACTGGCTATAACAAGATGTTCCCCGTCTCCTGGACGGAATTGCACCGCGACGCGCGGGCGCTCGCCTGGCGGCTGGCCGATCTCGGGCCCTTCAAGGGACTGGTGGCCGTGACCCGCGGCGGGTTGGTCCCCGCCGCGATCATCGCCCGCGAATTGAACCTGCGCCTGATCGATACGGTCTGCTGTTCGACCTACGACCGCATGGAGCGCGGCGCCAAGGTCGAGACCCTGAAGGGCACCGCCGCCGAGCTGGATCGCGGCAAGGGCTGGCTGATCGTCGACGACCTGGTCGACACCGGCGTCACCGCCCGGGCCGTGCGCGCCATGCTGCCCGAGGCGCATTTCGCCACGGTCTACGCCAAGCCCGCCGGCCGGCCGACGGTGGACAGCTACATCACCGAGGTCAGCC
>CAYZQZ010000087.1:0-11732 GCA_964480235.1 uncultured Reyranella sp.
GGGCCTCTACTGCGCCAATTTCGGCGGCGGCCAGGTCGACATCGTCTCGGGCAAGTTCGTGTTCAGCGTGACCGAAGGCTACATGATCGAGGACGGCAGGATCACGCAGCCCGTGAAGGGCGCGACGCTGATCGGTGCGGGGTCGGAAGCGCTCACCAGGGTCGGAATGGTCGGCAACGACATGTCGCTCGACCCCGGCATCGGAACCTGCGGCAAGGACGGCCAGGGTGTGCCGGTCGGAGTCGGTCAGCCGACCCTGCGCATCGATGGGATCACGGTCGGCGGCACCGCCACCGGCTGAGGCCGGCGGGCGAGCCGCCGGAAGTCAGTCCTGCGCCGGTGGCTTGCCGTAGTCGCCGTCGCTGACAGGTTCGAGCCAGGTCGTCGCGTTGCCCTTGTCGTCGGTCTCCGACATGGCGAGATGGCACATCATCGTGTCGGGCGCCGAGCCGTGCCAGTGGCGGGCACCGGGCGGAATCACGACCGTGTCGCCCGGCCGGATCTCCTGCACCGGCTGGCCTTCGAGCTGATAGCGGCCGACGCCGGACAGTACGTAGAGAATCTGGCCGACCGCATGCTTGTGCCAGTTGGTGCGTCCGCCCGGCATGAACGTGACGCGCGAGGCGCGGAGCTTCGAGGGTCCTTCCGGCGCCCATACCGGATCGGACACGACCGGACCCACGAAATTTGCCGTCTCCGCCTTGGACGTCGGGCGGGTCGCCGCCCGCATGATCCTGGGTTTCATGTTCATTCCTCCTGAAGGGACGAGCGTAGCCGCCAGCCGGCTATGTCGCCAGCCTCGCCCTTTCTGAACCGTGCGGGCTCTCGCGCTTGACCACAAGCGCTGCCGCCCGCCGTGACGGCGCGGAGCGCCGTCACTTATCCATCCAGACATCCTCGAAGCGCCAGCCGTTGTAGATGCTGTTCGATTGGATCACGACACCCTTGACGTGCGGTTGCCAGCAGCCGGCCGCCATGCCGTTCAGGATGATCGGCCGGGCGATGTCCTCCTGCAACTTCCTGTCGATTTCCCAGACCATCTTCAGCCGCTTTTCGGCATCGAGTTCGCGCGATTGCTCTTCGAACAGTTTGGTCATCTCCGGATTGCAGTAGTTGTTCAGGTTGCGCAGCGAGCCGCAGGCATAACCCTCGAAGAAAGTGACGTCGGGATCGTCGACGGCGCTTCCAGTGAGGTTCAGCGCCACGACGTAATCCTTCTTGAAGACGCGGTTGTAGTAGACGGCGGTGTCGATCACCTCGAGCTCGCCGTCGATAAAGATGTGCTTCAGCTGGTCGATCAGGATCACCGCCGGATCGCGGAAAGTCGCGATGTTGCGGGTGCTGACCTTGAGCTTCATCCGCTTGTCCGGGCCATAGCCCGCCTGCTTCATCAACTCACGTCCCTGGTCGCGCGCCTTGTCGACGTCGCCGTAGCCCGGAATGGCCTTCACCATCTCCGGCGGCATGCCCCAGACTCCCGCGGGTGGCGGCAGCATGGCGCCGCTCACCTTGCTCTGGCCCTCGTCGAGGATGGTGTTGAAGGCCTGCCGGTCGATCGTCAGCGCCATGGCGCGGCGGATCTTCTCGTCGTCGAACGGCGGCTTTTCGCGGTTTACGATCAGGTTGGTCGCGACGCCGGTGAAGCGCATGGTGCACTGCGCGTCGGGCGCGTCCCGCTTGACGTTCTTGAGCAGCGGCACCGACACGTCGGTCGGAAAGGTCATATCGAACTTGCCGCTGGTGAAGGCCAGCATCCGCGTCGAGCGGTCGGGAATGATCGTGTACTCGATGCCGTCGAGGTAAGGCCGACCCTTCTTCCAGTAGTCGGTATTCCTGGCGAGCTTGATGCCCTCGTTCATCTTGAACTCGACCATCTTGAACGGGCCGGTGCCGACCGGCTTGCGCCGCATGTCGGCCACCGGCACGTGGCAGGGATAAATCGGGGTGTAGCCCGAGGCGAGCAGCGCCAGCAGCGAGGGTTGCCGCTGCTTGAGGTGCAGCGTCGCGGCGAAATCGCCTTCGGCAGTCGCCTTCTCGACGTTGCTCCACCAGGCCGCGCGAGGATTGCGGCGCAGCTTGTTCTCGCCGCCCATGAGCAGGTCGAAGGTGCAGACCACGTCGGCCGATGTGAAGGGCTTGCCGTCGTGCCACTTCACACCCTGGCGCAGCTTGAAGGAGAGCTGCTTGCCATCTTCGCTCCACTTCCAGCTTTCGGCGAGGTCGGGAACGATCGATTCGAAGCTGTTCTTGGCGACATGCTGGTCGAACATGACCAGATTGTTGAACACGGCCATGAAGGGTACGGCGACCGATACGGTCGCTTCTTCATGGATCGACGCACTGGGCGGCGTATCCATGTGTTCGATCTTCAGGATACCGCCGGATTTCTGGGCAAAGCTCGGAAACGCAACTACGCTCAACGCGGCCGCAAGCGCGGCAAGACCCATTCGGGCTGTCATTGTTTCCTCCCTGATTGACGCTGGCCTCGACCTCCCTCACGCAAAACTCATAGTGACTGAAATCGAAGCAGGGTCTTCAGGGAAGGTAAAGCCCTTTCGACAAAGCCATGCTGACCGTCAGCTGCTCGATGACGTCGAGCGTCGGCGTCGCGACGCCGGCACTGCGGGCAAAGGCGAGCGGCGCCCGCACGATTGCTTCGATTTCCATCGGCCGGCCCAGATCGTAGTCCTGCAGGATCGACGGACGATGGTCGAAGTAGACCCTCTTGGATCCGTAGCGGATGTCCGGGCTGTCGTCGAGCTTAACGCCGTGCGCGGCGGCGACGGCAAGCGCCTCGGCATGGGCGCGCCGGCACAGCGCATTGATCATCGGCGTCTTCTGGATGTGATTGGGCTGGCCGAGGATCAGACACACGGTCGAGCCGGTCAGGTTGGCCATCAGCTTGTGCCAGATGTCGTAGCGGATGTCCTTGGTCGAGGGCGAGCCGATACCGGCGCCAACCAGCGCCTTGCGCAACGCCTCGACGCGCGGCGTCTGCTTGTCGTCGATCTCGCCGATCCAGAGCGTGTTGCGATCCGGCTGCTCGTTGTGAACGACACCGGGCTCGATCACGTGATTGGGCGAGGTGATCGCGCCGCCCACGGTCCGGTGCAGCCCTACGGCTTTGGCGAGCGCGCCGCCAGGGTCGAGCGCGGACAGGTCTGGGGCCGGCGGCCGCGATTTGTCGAGGCCGCTTCCGTACCACCAGGGAATACCGTTCTGGGCGAATACGACAGGCGTATCGGGGCCGAGCAGCGGCCCAATGCCGTCGACCAGTGCGCTCAGGCCATTGGCCTTCAGAGTCGAGATGACCGCGTCCTGTCGACCGAGATCGGCTGGCCGGTCGCTCGCCTTCACCTTGGCGACGATCGTCTTGTCGCCTGCGATCAGGGTCAGCCCCTTCGCCTTGATCGCCTCGAGATGGGCGCCGCGCGCCACGACCGAGACCTCGTTACCGGATTCGGCGAGCCGTGCCGCAAAGTTTCCGCCGATTGCACCGGCTCCGAAGACACAAATACGCATCAGTTCAGCTCTCCAGGTCGATCATGGGGTGTACAGCCCCTTGGAAGCGGCAAGCTGCACGCAGATCGCTTCTATGACGTCGAGGGTAGGCGTGGCGAGCCCGGCCGAGCGGGCAAAGGCGATCGGAGCCCGCACGATCGATTCGATCTCCATCGGCCGGCCGAGATTGTAATCCTGCAGGATCGACACGTGATGGTCGGGATAGACCCGCGTGGGCCCGTAGCGAACCTCCGGACTGTCATCGAGCACGACGCCATGTGCCCTGGCGATGGCCAGCGCCTCGGCGTGGGCGCGCCTCGCCAGTGGATTGACGATGGGGTTGCCGAGAACCGGTTCCTTCTCGCGCAGAATAAGGGTCACCGCGCCGCCGCTCAGGCTCGACATCAGCTTGTTCCAAATGTCGTAGCGGATATCGGTCGTCGCGGGCGAGGCGATGCCAGCTGCGATCAGCGTCTTGCGCAATTCCAGCACGCGCGGACTCTGCCGGTCGTCGATCTCGGCCACCCACAGCACGTTGCGGTCGGGCGAAATGTTTTTGACCGTGCCGGGCGCGATCACCTGGTTGGACGAGGTGACGACCGCGCCGATCGTGCGATGCATGCCCACAGCGCGCCGGATGGCGCCACCCGGATCGAGCCGCGACAGGTCGGGCGCCTTGGGCCGCCCGTTCAGGCCGTCGCCGTACCACCACGGAACACCGTTCTGCACAAAGGCGACCATCGTCTCGTCGCTCAGCAGAGGGCCGATCACTTCGGGCAGCACATGCTGGCCGGACGATTTCAGCGTCACGAGCACGGCGTCCTGCGGGCCGAGATCGGCCGGATTGTCGGAAGCCCTCACTTTGGCAACGACAGTCTTATCGCCGGCCTGCAGCGTCAGCCCGTTGGCGCGGATTGCCGCGAGATGCGCGCCACGCGCCACCACCGACACTTCGTTACCCGAAGCGGCGAGGCGCGTGGCGAAATTGCCGCCGATCGCGCCTGCGCCGTAGACGCAAATACGCATGATCTCTTCCCCTCTTGCGCTATCGTAGTGCAAAGGGCGGGAGGAGACACATGGCGGCGGCACCTGAATATCGCGGGCTGATCTGGCGCAACAATGCCGACCTCAAGGCCTGGCTGGCCAAACGGCCGCCGGAGGACGCCCTCGAGCCCGAGCTGCCGATCATCGATCCGCACCATCATCTCTGGGATACGCCGGTGCGCGGCCACTACTTCCTGCCCGAGCTGCTGGCCGACACCGCCGGCGGCCACAACATCATCTCGACGGTTTTTCTCGAGTGCCAATCGATGTTCCGCGCCGCTGGCCCGGAAGAAATGAAGCCCGTGGGCGAGGTCGAGTTCGTGAACGGCATGGCCGCTCTCAGCGCCTCGGGCCAGTACGGCAAGACCCGGGCGTGCGAAGGCATCGTCGGCTGGGCCGACCTGATGCTGGGTGCCAGGGTGCGCCCGGTGCTGGAGGCGCTGATCGCCGCCGGCAACGGCCGCTTCCGTGGCGTACGTTACGGCACCTCGTGGGACGATGGTGTCGCGGGCAAGCATGTCTCGCGTCCGATCCCGCGTCACCGCCTGCTCGATCCGAAGTTTCGCGAAGGGTTCGCCGAACTCTCGAAGCTTGGCCTGACCTTCGATTCCTGGCATTTCCATCCGCAGTTGCCCGACCTGGTCGATCTCGCGCGCGCTTTCCCGGAGCAGAGCATCATCGTCGACCATGTCGGAGGCGTGCTGGGCGTCGGCCAGTATGCGGGCAGGAATGCGGAGATCATGCCGGTCTGGAAGAAGAGCCTCCGCGAGCTGGCCGCTTGTCCCAACGTCAATATCAAGCTGGGCGGTCTCGGCATGACCTCGTTCGGTTTCGGATTCGAATTGCGCGATGTGCCGCCCTCGTCGCAGGAGCTGGCCGATACCTGGCGACCCTATATCGAGCCCTGCATCGAAGCCTTCGGCGTCGAGCGCTGCATGTTCGAGAGCAACTTCCCTCCCGACAAGCAGTCCTGCGGCTACACCGAGCTGTGGAATGCCTTCAAGATCGTGACCGCCAAGGCCTCGGCACCCGAGAAGACCGCGCTCTACTCCGGCACGGCTGCGCGCGTTTACAAACTCAGGCCGAACTGACTATTGGCGTGTCTCGGCCAGACGCAGCGAGTCGATGAATCGAAGCGCGGCGGTCTTGCTGCGCATCTCGGGCTTGGCCGTGACCAGCATGCGATAGAGCCTGTCTTTGACGATGTAGGTACGCATCATCACCATCGCGCCGGTCGTGTCCTCGATGTCGAGGGCGTACCCGTCCCAGCCCTGCAGGGTGACGGCCTCGTCACGTACGTACTTGTATTTGGCGCGCGGAAAGGCCTTTTCCGCCTCGCCGCGTCCGAGATCGCGCGCCATCTGCTTGGTATCGCGACTGGTAAACCAGGCGGGGTCGTAGTCGACATAGTCGAAGTCGAACATCTCGTCGTTGCGCTTGGACTCCCAGGCGACGCGCGGCGTGGCGTGACCCTTCTCCTTGTCCTCGGCCGTGCTCTTGCTGACCGGCGCAGGCATTTCGAGACGAAAGCGCAGATCGGGAGACACCACGGTCTGCCACTCGTCGGACTGCGCCATCACAGAAGACAGAGTCGGCGGCAGGGCGGCAGCGGCCACGCCCAGAAACAGCCGACGCTTCATGCCGGCGGCACGAGGTCCTTGCGCCCCGACCAGTCCCACGCAAGCCCGGTGCGCGAGACGCCGAGCAGCAGGCCATGCAGTTCCTTGGGATGCACCCAGCCACCGTCCGGATCGGTTACCGGATCGGCGCCACGTGGCGTATAGCGCGCGTTGGCGTCGAGCAGACGGCCGCGCACGTTCGGCCAATCGTGAACCTCGACGTAGCACATGTAGAGCGAATCGCCGTGCTTCTTGGCGTAGCGACCCATCGAGTGCACGTCGTCGGTCACCTGGCTGAGTTCGATGCGATCGAGCCGGTTGGGCGGATCGAACAGCGTGAGTGTGCCGATGTAGCCGAACCGTTCGCTGCCGATTTCACTGAAGCGCGCGGGATCGAGGCCGAACAGGCCGGCATAGACCGAAGCCACGCGCCGCCAGTCGCTGACCAGGGTGTTCGTCGTCTCGTACAGGAACGACACCGGTCCGACCCGCCGCCGGTAGGTGCTGGGCGAGATCACGATCGGCAGGCCGAAGCTCGCCTCCAGCCCGAGATAGAGCTGTTCGCCGTCGCGCTCGAATGGCACCCCGAGACCTTCCCAGCGACGGACCATGGCGTCCGGATCGGCGGTGCAGTAGCCGGCCGTCATCAGCCCTTCGCCGCGCCTAGCCAGAAAATCCTGCGTGGCGCCCGCGCCGTCCGGCTCGCAGAGTTCGAACTCGCTCTCGCCGACGGCGAGGATGGTTCGCTTGGCCGACAGATGCCGGCTGCGGTCATGGCGCGCCACTTCGCAGCCCAGCAGTTGGCTGTAGCGTGCCGCCGCCCTGGCGGCATCGTGCACGGCGATCTGTACGCGGTCGCAACGATCGAGCATGTCCCGACGATAGCTCAGTAGGCGTAGTCGCGGAACAGCGCCGCGAAAGAGCCTTTCCACTCGCCCTTCCACTTGGCGAGCAGTTCGTCTGCCGGGGCAAGGCCGCTGGCCACCGCGCGGTCGAGCGGCGCGAGATAGATCGTCTCGTCGTTGTCCTGGGCATCGAGCCGCCGCCGCGCGCGCAGGCCGGCATGGGCGATCTCGACCACTTCGCGCGCGAGATCCGACAGCGGCAGGCCCTGGAAGCGGGTGGCGAGGCCGGTGCGCGGCGTGTGGCTGCGCAGATAATCGTGGTCCTGGATCGTCCAGTCCTTGACCACGTCCCAGGCGGCATCGAGCGCTGTCGTGTCGTAGAGCAACCCGACCCAGAGGGCAGGCAGCGCATTGAGCGCCGGGATCGGTCCGGAATCTGCACCCCGCATCTCGAGGTAGCGCTTCAGGCGAACCTCGGGGAACGCCGTCGTGACGTGATCGGCCCAGTCGTTGATGGTCGGCAGCTCGCCCGGCCGTGCCGGCAGCTTGCCCTTGAGAAAGTCCTTGAAGCTCTGCCCCGACGCATCGATGTACTTGCCGTCGCGATAGACGAAGTACATCGGCACATCGAGCATGTAGTCGGCATAGCGCTCGAAACCGAAACCGGGCTCGAACACGAAGGGCAGCATGCCGCAACGGTCGGGGTCGGTATCGGTCCAGATGTGGCTGCGGTAGCTCTTGAAGCCGGAATCCTTGCCTTCGACGAACGGTGAATTGGCGAACAGGGCGGTGGCGAGCGGCTGCAGGGCGAGCGACACGCGGAATTTCTTCACCATGTCGGCTTCGGACTCGAAGTCGAGATTGGTCTGCACCGTGCAGGTGCGCAGCATCATGTCGAGGCCGAGCTTGCCCTTCTTGGGCATGTAGTCGCGCATGATCTTGTAGCGGCCCTTGGGCATCCAGTGGATGTCCTCGCGCTTCCATTCCGGCGCGAAGCCCAGACCGATATAGCCGGCGCCGATCTCGCCCGCGACCTGCTTGACTTCGCGGATGTGCTGCTCGTTCTCTTCGGCCGTCTCGTGCAGGGTTTCCAGCGGTGCGCCCGACAATTCGAACTGGCCGCCGGGCTCGAGCGTGATGTTGGCCTTGCCGCGCAGCAGGGCGATCGGATTGTTGCCCTCGGTCACCGGCTCCCAGCCGAAGCGGGTCAGCCCCTCCAGCATGGCGCGCACGCCCGTCTCGCCGTCGTACGGCAACGGCTTCAGTGTCTTGGCATCGAAACCGAACTTCTCGTGCTCGGTACCCATGCGCCATTGCGCGCGCGGCTTGTTGCCGGCTGCGAAATACTCGATCAGCTGCCGCCGATTTTCGATCGGTGCGCCGCCGCCCGACGGAGGTGCGGACATGAGACGATTGCTCCCTGTTCACCCGCGCGTTCGACCGGAGCGGGTGGCGCGGTTCGCATGAGTTATCCTCACGCGAGCCTGCGGCTGGTTCATGATGTTCAGTTCCCCCTCTCCCACACCGGCGGGGAGGAAGGCAAGCGCTCAGTCGGTGGCCCTGGATGTGCGATAATCGGCACTCAAACGCGGTGTCGGACGTCGCCAGTCGCCGACCAAAGCCTGCCACACCGCAAGGGCAGCGAGGGCCGCGGTATCGGCTCGCAGGATGCGCGGACCCAGCCCTACAGACGTTACATCTTTTATGCGACCGAGATGGCCGAGTTCGTCGGCGGAGAAGCCGCCTTCAGGTCCGATCAGAACCGCCCAGGGTGCCGCGCGGGCAGCCTCATCGAGGCCCTTCAGCACCTCCGCGATCGGCGGCCCGCCGCCGGTCTCGTCGCACATCAACAGGCGTCGGCCCTGCGGCCAGGCACCGAGGAGCTTCATCAGGTCGAGCGGTGCCCTGACCTGCGGTACGGTGAGCCGCTCGGTCTGCTCCGCCGCCTCGAGCGCATGGGCCTGCAGGCGCTCGACGTTCACGCGCTCGACCGCCGTGTGCTGCGTCAGCACCGGCTGCAGGACCGCTGCGCCGAGTTCGGTCGCTTTTTCGGCGATCAGGTCGATGCGCGCGCGCTTGATCGGCGCGAAGCACAGCCACAGGTCGGGCTCGGCCGTCTGCTCGCGGGTCCGCGCGCCGATCGTCGCATTGGCCGCCTTCTTGCCCGACAACCCGAGGCTGGCGCGCCATTCGCCATGGCGGCCGTTGAACAGAAGCAGCGGCGCGCCCTCGGACCGCCGCATCACATGGCGCAGGTGATGCGCCTGCGCCTCGCTCAGGGCGATCTCCGCGCCTTCGGACAGGTCCGCCTCGACGAATAGACGCGTCACGCTCATGCGGCCATGATGCCGGCATGGCTGCCGACATGCCAGCATCGGGCTTCACCGACATCAACCTCCAGCACTGGACCCTGCGCTACCTGCCGCCGTGGGCGCGGCCCTATGGCCGTCTGGCGCGCTGGGACCGGCCGATCGGCATCTGGCTGCTGATGTTTCCCTGCTGGTGGTCGGCGGCGTTGGGTGCCGCCCCGGAATGGGGCCGCCTGGCGGGCTGGATGGCGCTGTTCGCCATCGGGGCGCTCGCCATGCGCGGTGCCGGCTGCACCTGGAACGACATTGTCGACCGCAAGATCGACGCCCAGGTCGAGCGCACACGCAACCGGCCGCTGCCCGCAGGCGAGGTCAAGCTCAAGAACGCTCTGATCTGGATGGTGCTGCAGTGCCTGGTCGCCGTCCTGATCCTGTTCAAGCTCAACAAATTTGCCGGCGGCGTGACGCTGCTGTCGCTGGTCCTGGTCGCGATCTATCCCGCCATGAAGCGCTTCACCTTCTGGCCGCAGGTCGTACTCGGGCTGGCCTTCAACTGGGGCGCACTGGTGGGCTACGCAGCCGTCACCGGAACGCTTTCCGTAGCGACCGTGCTGCTCTATCTCGGCGGCGTCGCCTGGACCCTGGTTTACGACACGATCTACGCCATGCAGGATCAGCGGGACGATGCGATCGTGGGCGTACGCTCGACCGCGCGCCGCTTCGCCAATGCGCCGAGGCGCTGGCTTGCGCTGTTCGCCGCGCTGGCGCTCGGCCTGTGGACCGCGACCGGTCTGCTGGGGGGACTGACCCTCCCCTATTTCGCCGTAATGGTGGCGGTGGCGGCACACTTCGGCTGGCAGATCGCGACACTGAAGCCGCTCGATCAGGCCGACTGCCTGTCCAAGTTCAAGGCCAACGCCGCGATCGGCTGGCTGCTGCTGCTGGCGATGGTCGTCGGGCACCTGCGCTGATGGCCCGCCTGCCCGACGATCCGGAAGGCTTCATCCGGCGCAATACCGCGCTCGAGACGCCCGCGATGGTGCCCGAATTCAAGCTGTGGCTCGCGAGCGAATACGTGCCGATCTGGCAGGCCACCGAGGCGTGGCTGGAGGAGCAGAATGTCGATCCGCCCTACTGGGCCTTCTGCTGGCCGGGCGGTCAGGCGATCGCCCGCTACCTGCTCGACCATGCCGACCTGGTGCGCGGCAAGCAGGTGATCGACTTCGCCGCCGGCTCGGGCGTGTCGTCGATGGCGGCGGCCCGCGCCGGCGCCGGCTCGGTGACGGCCAACGACATCGACGCCCTTTCGCTGATCGCGGCCCGCCTCAACGCCGCGGCCAACGGTCTCACCATCGGGACCAGCAGCGACGACTGGCTTGCCGGCATGCCCGGCGACCCAGTAGCCGACGTCGTGATCGCGGGCGATGTCTGCTACGAGCGTGAAATGTCGTCCCGGGCGATCGAATGGCTCAGAAGTCACGCGAATCGCGGACGTCTGGTGCTCCTGGGCGACCCCGGCCGCAACTATTTCACAGCCCAGGGGCTGGAGGAACGGGCGCGGTACGACATACCGACCTCGCTGCAGCTGGAGAACCGCGGCATGCGGGAAACCGTCGTCTGGCGCGTTCTGCCGCAACCTTAGGCAGCATTTAAGAATTCCTTAACTGTTCTTTCATCTTCGAATCGGCTAAACGCGCGGGCCATGGCTGCTGGCAAATCCCCGGGCAAATCCAAGGTCACGCTGAAGGCGGACGATTTCGGCAGTCTCTACAAGGGCTTCAACGCGCCGATCTCGCGTTTCGACTGCGGCCGCAAGTGCGCCCCGCTCAATGGCGGCGAGCCGGTGTGCTGCTCGACCCAGAACGCGGTACCGGTGGTGCACAAGGTCGAGTTCGAATTCCTGAAGACCCGGACCGACCTGTGGTCCAAGTTCAAGCCCTACGACTACGCCACGCGCCAGATCGTGGAAGAACTGACCTCGGATTGCACCGCTATCCACTGCAAGGGCGCGCGCTTCTGCGAGCGCGACAACCGAACGATCGCCTGCCGCGGTTTCCCCTTCTACCCCTACATCACCCGCCAGCGGCAGTTCGTCGGGATTGGCACCTACTGGGTGTTCGAGGACCGCTGCTGGGTGATGTCGAATTTGCAGGTCGTCGACACCAAGTTCGTCGAAGAATTCGTCGCGACCTACGAGGCGCTGTTCGTCAAGGATCCGAGCGAATTCACGACCTATGTCGATTTCTCCGCCTCGGCGCGCCGCGTCTTCTCGCGCTGGAAGCGCGACATCGCCCTGCTCGGCCGCAAGGGCGAACTGCTCGTGGTCGATCCATCGAGCGGCGACATCCGGCCGGGCAAGACCAGGGACTACCCCAAGGTTGCCCCATTTGACTCCGAAAAGTCCTATCGTGAGG
>CAYZQZ010000088.1:0-11490 GCA_964480235.1 uncultured Reyranella sp.
GTGATGTACTTTTACTCCGGCCAGCCGATGCAATTTTACTCCGGCGTTGACAGGCGCTCGCGGTTGGTGTGGATGGTATTCAAAGAATTCACTGACGAGGCCCAGCGCACAGCAGGAGAGCCAGAAGCGTCATCACTATACAACCAACAACGATGAATAACGTCATTCCCATGGTCGTGTCTGCTCTCTCTCTCTTGCTAAGCGTAGTGGTTACGCGCCACACGTGAGAGAACATTCATTCTCAGTCTGGGAATTGTTGGTTCAGTTTCCGGAGCCAAGTCTTGTCAGGGAAGCCTCGCTTCGCGGAGCAAGCTCCATTTTCCATATTGAAGCTGGCAAGTGAGGGCTCAATGAAGACTGATATAACGATCCCCGAAATTGATGGTCGCCGGCTCCGAAGCCTGCGAACGCGCCGCAAGATAGTCGCGTCCTTTCTCACCTTGGTAGCCCAATATCGCAGCATGCCTCGATTAGAGGATGTCGCAGCGCGCTCGGAATGCGCGTTGCGTACCGTTTACGAACGCTTTCAAACGATCGAGAAACTGGTCGCTGATGCGTTGGCCGTCGTGCTGACCAAGGAGGCACGACGGAAGCCGGATCAGATTCTCGATTGTTCACGATCCGAGCGATTGCAGGCGGCAGTGGATAGACATGTAAGCACCATCAAGCGCCTGCTGCCTTTGCGTTCAATCATAAGAGAGCATTTCGGCTCTTCGCGTGAGATCGTGGAGCTTCTGGAGAAGCACGCGCTCGAGGCTCGCGACAGGATGCTGGCTCATGTTGCCCTCGAACTCGCCGCGCATTCGCCAGAGCAGAAGAAGCGCACGTTCCTGCTCGCCGACGCGATATTCTCGGTGGAATCGTGGGAGCGGCTTTGTGGCCGGGACGGATTGTCGGAAACTGAAGTCCGGGATGTTTGGTTGGAGGCCTTGAACTCGATAATACCAACGACTTACGTAGCCGATGATCGCTCGTCAATCGACCGGGATATGGGCTCGTCTCCAGTTTCGCCTGTGTCGCTGGCCGTGTGAAACCAATAGTTGGCTTCCTGCTTTATCTTGTCGTGGCGCTGGTGCTTGTAGTGTCTGCAATCAAGGCATTGGAAATTCGGGCGTCTCTGACTCGCGCATCGACAGGATCGAGCGATCCCGTGGAATGGCGCTCTGATAACCGAGAAGATTCATGCCCAAGCTTTTTAAGGTTCGGATAGGGGGGCTCAGCAGACGCTCCAGAAAGTTCGACGCCGCACTGGAGGCGTTGCGCTATTTGCGACGCGCCGGCTGCCGCAAACCTGACCACACGAGTGTTCTTGCCGTGATCGACGGCCGGGCCCTGCCGATTTCCTTGGCCGAATTGGAAGCGTTGGCGCTTACGGAGCGTCTCTCCCTTACTTCCAAGCATTGAGAGAACAGCGCCGTTTGTGTCTGAGCGGTAGAGTTTTCCGCTGTGTTCGGCTCATGGGCGAGTCCACATGGCCGGACCCCAGCTTTCGAGTTGGCAGGAGGGAGGGGCCAAGCTTCGCACTCTCATATCGTGGCCAGGCTGCAGGCCGTGCTGACGCGAGCTGTCGGGTTGCCTGATGTTGAGGTCAGGTGCAGCGGGGAATGCGGGCGCTTCGGCCGACTGATGCTTGAAGCCAACATCAATCCGGAGTGATTCTGGTCCTGGGAGCTATCCCAAGACGCCCAGTCCTTCCAGCCGCATGATCTCGTCGGCGGAGTAGCCCGCGTCGCGCAGCACCTGCTTGGTGTGCTGTCCTACAGCCGGCGCGCGGACGGGGGCGACCTTCGTCGCATCGTCGAGATGGAACGGCGCCGATACGGTAAGGTGCTTCCCGTCGGCGAACGGCACCAGCGCGCCGATCTCGCGGGCCTGTGTGTCGTCGGCCGCCTCGTTGACCGAATAGACCGCACCGAAGGTCACGCCCGCCGCCTCGAGGATGGGACGCCACTCAGCGAGGTCGCGCTGGGCGAACACCTCGTCGAGGATCGCGCTCAGGGCCCGGGCGTTCTGGCGGCGCGATTCCTTGGTGGCGAAGCGCGGATCCTGCACGAGGTGCTCGGCGTCGATTGCCTTCAGGAAGCTGCCGAGCTGCCGCACCTCGTTGTGCAGGGCCATCAGGAACCAGCGGCCGTCGCGGCAGCGGTAGTGGTTGGCCAGCGCACTCGGCGTCTCGATCCGCGGCGGCCGCAGCGCCACGTTCTCGCCGAACAGTCGGTTCTGCACGTAGCAGCCGTTGGCCCACAGGCCGTTCTGCAGCAGCGAGGTCTGCGCCACGCCGCCCTTGCCCGTCCGCTCGCGCCGGTACAGCGCGGTCACGATGGCGGCATAGAGACCCGTCGCGGTCGGATGATCGCCCATGCCGGGCATCGAACGGACCGGTTCGGTCTCCGTCGTGGCCCGCACCATGTCCATCAGCCCGGTGCGTGCCCAGTAGGCGGTGGCGTCGAAACCGGTGCGGGCGGCTTCCTTGCCCGCCTCACCGTACGCGGTGATCGAGCCGTAGATCAGCCGCGGATTGATCGCCAGCAGGTGGCTGTCGGATATCTTCAGGCGCTCGCGCACCGGCAGCGGGAAATTGGTGATGAAGACGTCGGTCGAAGCGAGCAGGCGGTAGAGCACGTCGAGGCCGTCGGGATGCTTGAGGTCGATCGCCAGGCTCTTCTTGTTGCGCGCGGTGAGCTGCCACCAGTAGTCGGTGGTCTTGCCCGGCACCGGAACGGAGGCCCGCCACGGATCGCCCGCACCCGGCGGCTCGAGCTTGATCACTTCGGCGCCGAAATCGGACAGGATCGTCGCTGCCGCCGGTCCGGCGATCCAGCTCGCACAGTCGATCACCTTCAGGCCGTGGAATATTCCGTCGGTCATGGGAGCGCCCTCTTGTCTGGATCGATGGCTTCCTCTGCATGATATCGTGGACGCGACCGTCGAACAGGAGGGGGAATGCCACAAGGGTTTGCAGGGCGAGTGGCACTGGTGACCGGCTCGGGAAACGGCATCGGGCGCGCGACCGCGCTCAAGCTTGCCGCGGCAGGCGCGACTGTCGGCGTGAACGACCTGAAGCCCGAATTCGTCGAGAAGGTCGTGAAGGAGATCGAGGGCGCCGGCGGCCGCGCGATCGGGCTGCTCGAAAACGTTTCCTCGCGCGAGGGCGTGCGCCGGGCCGTGCTGGGCCTCGCCGAACGGGCCGGCCGGCTCGACGTCCTGGTGAACAATGCCGCGTGGGTGCGCTACCAGGCGATCCCCGACGTCGCGCCGGAGACGCTGGATCGCATGCTCGATATCGGCTTCAAGGCCGTGGTGTGGGCCATCCAGGCGGCGGCGGAGGCGATGGACCGCGAGCGCGGCGGCGCGATCGTCAACCTTGCCTCGGTCGCCGGGATCGTCTCGGCACGCAACAGCATCGTCTACAGCGGCATCAAGGCGGGCATCATGGGCATCACCCGTGCCGCAGCCGCGGAGCTAGGCGCGCGGCGCATCCGGGTCAATGCGGTGGCGCCCTCGGCCGTGCCGACCGAAGGCACGCTGCGCAATCGCAACGTCGAGCGGGATGCCGAGCGCGTTGCGCGGACACCGCTCGGCCGCCTCGGAACGGTCGACGACATCGCAAATGTGGTCTGCTTCCTCGCCGGTGACGACAGCGTCTTCCTCACCGGACAGACGATCGCCGCCGACGGCGGCTACACGACGGCCAATCTGCTTTAGAGCCGTCGAACAGGATTCACACGACAATGGTACGCGCTTTGACTCCCTTTTTTGGGGATTTGCATCGAAGAGTGTATTTGATCAACGAGTCGGCTTGTGGGTTGGCATCGAAAGACAAACTGCGGATTTGTGCTCAAACTTTGATGACGAGAAAGACTTGTATGTCGATGTAGGTGGCGAACCCCTTGAGTGACCACCGCGTTAGAAAAGCTCTCCGCTTAGTGCTGATTTGGCGCTCACTGGTGTGGGTAATGATGCGTTGGCCTTTGCAAGAACTACTCTTGCGCCACTAATCCAGCCTGGGATGAACGTGTACAACGAATTGCGCCAATCCATTTTTGGCACGTAGGCGCTAGCCGTGCCACCGTATTAGGCCATTCGCGATTGGCGAGTGCTGCGCTACGTTCGATAGTGCTACTCAATGGCTGGGCTTGGTCGGGAACGGCGTGAGTTGCAGCTCGTGCGTCCAGCAGGACTTGTCCTGGGTGTGGAGATAGAAGAACGCCTCGGCGATCTTCATCGGGTTGATGATGATGTCGGGGTTGTTGTGCGCCCGGGGCAGGGCGCGCGTGCCGGGCGAATCGATCAGCCCGTCGATCACGATGTTGGCGACGTGCACACCGTGCTCGGAGTATTCCTCGGTCAGGACCTGGGCCAGCGTGCGCATCATCACGCGCGGGTAGTAGAGCGACTCGCCGGTGTTGCGCTTGGTGCCGCGCAACGACTTGGCGTTGTTCGAGAAGAAGAACGAGCCCGAGCCCCGCTTGCGCATGGCGGGCAGCACTTCCTTGGCCACCAGGAACGGTCCGCGGCTCGCGATGTGGTGGGCGGTGTCGAACATTTCGATCGGGATGTATTCCAACAGCTCCTGCCCGGGCGGCAGGTCGCGGCCTTCGAGGTAGCCGGCATTGTAGATCAGCACGTCGGGCTCGCCCGCTTCGGCGCGGATGGTGGCGAAGGCCGCAGCGATCGATTTCTCCGACGATAGATCGAGCTCGACGGTCATGCAGGTATTGCCCTGCTGCTTGATCGCCGCCTCGAGTGCCGCCGCGTTCGAGGCGGTGCGCGTCGTCAGCACGGTGAAGAAGCCTTCCTTGGCGAATTTCTGTGCCAGCGCGCCGCCGACGCCCCAGCGCGCGCCCACCGGCGTCGAGCTGTCGTCGAGGACCTTGCCGTGCGCCAGCTTGGTGTTGCGGCCGTCGGACTGCCACTTCGAGGTGGCGCCGATGATGACGGCGACCGGCTGGGATCTGGTGTTCCGGGTCATTGGACTGCTCCGTTCGCGCCTATTTCAGCCGCGGCTGGTGGAACCTGTACGGCGGATAATCCTTGGCGATGTCCGACATCACTTCGATCACCGCCGGGGCATCGCTGGCCAGCGCCTCCTTGAGCGCGCCGCGCAGGCCGTCGGCCGTCTCGGCCCGCCAGGCGGCGATGCCGAAGGATTTGGCATAGGCCTGGAAGTCGGGATTGGTCAGCACCGAGCCGGAATGGCGGCCTTCGTAGAGCCGCTGCTGGTCGCGCAGCACGTTGCCGTAGGAGGCGTTGTTCACCACCACCGTCACCAGGTTGATGCCGAATTGCTTGGCGGTGGCGAGATCGGAGCTGCCGAACAGGAAGCCGCCGTCGCCCGCGACCGAGATCACCGGCCGGTCGGGATTGGCGACCTTCACGCCGAGCGCCGTGGGGAAGCCATAGCCCAGGGTGCCCGAGAAGCCGGACGAGATCAGGCGGCGCGGCTGGTGCACCGGATAGCCGTACCAGATCATGTAGCCGAGCTGCGTCACCTCATCGACCACGATGCCGTCGTCGGGCAGTGCCTCGCGGATCGCACGCATGTAGGAATATTGCGGATCGGCCTTGGCGACCGCCGCTTCCGCGGCCTCGCGCGCTGCCTTCACCGCCTCGCGCCACGCCGCGCCATCCTTCTTCTTCACCAGTGTGGCGAGGGCGCGCGCGCCGTCGGCGGCATCGGCCACGATCGCCACGTCGACGGCGAGCCTGCGATGCTCGATCGGGTCGATGTCGATGCGCGCCGTCTTGAGGCCGGCTGGCGCCGGCGCATAGCGTCCCATCGGAAAGTCGAGCCGCGTGCCGATGCCGATCAGCAGGTCGGTCTTCTCCCACAGTTCGAAGCCGCCGACCGTGCCCAGCGACAATGGATGACGCGAATCGACCACGCCCTTGCCCATGCGGAACGACACGACCGGCGCGCCGATCTTCTCGGCGAGCGCCAATATCTCCGGCCCGGCATCGACTGCGCCGCCGCCGACCCAGATCATCGGCGCCTTGGCGCCGTCGACCAGCTTGGCCAATGCCGCGATCTTGTCGGGATCGGGCAGGGGATTGCCGCGCTTGCCGAGCGGGTCGACCGGCGTGACGTCGGCGGTCGCCGGGAACATGTCCCATGGCATCTCGACCGCGACCGGACCGGGACGGCCCGACATCATCGCCTGGAAGGCGCGCGCCATGACCTGCGGCGCCTCGGTCGGATGCTCGATACGCTCGGCGAACTTCAGCAGCGTTCTCAGGGTTGCGAGCTGGTCGGGCATCTCATGGAGCTGGCCGCGTCCGCGGCCGATCATGGCACTCGGCACCTGGCCGGTAATGCACATGACCGGCGCGTTGACACCCCAGGCCGTAGTCAGTGCGCCCATGGTGTTCATCACGCCAGGGCCCGGCACCACGGTGAAGGCCGACGGCTTGCCCGTCGACTGGGCATAGCCCAGCGCCATGTAGGCGGTGGTCTGCTCGTGCCGGGCGTTGAGCACCTTCAGGCGGTTGGCATTGCGGGCGAAGGCGTCGAACAGGCCGTACATCTGCACTCCCGGCAGTCCGAAGATCGTGTCGACGCCGTGACGCAGCAGGGAGTCGACGATGGCATCGCCACCGGTCATGCGAGGCATGGGCTTGTGCTTCCTCTCCTGTTGCTCCGGCCAATCTTGCCACGTTCGGGCGGCGGCTCTACCGGCACGCGCCGTGCGGTCCCACGGTCAACTCGCCAAGCGAACGGTGGGCGGCGGGCAGAAAGCGTTTCCGAAGCGACTCGCCCCGAATCGCTGCGTCTCGCCAGGACAGGACGTCTAGTACGGTTCGATCGTCCGCTTTCGGCCGGTCCTTGGAGGCAGAGGAGGCAGGCTGGCGAGGGTGTTGAGCAGGATGCCGCGCGTATCGGCGGGATCGACGACGTCGTCGTAGCCGAAGCGTCCTGCGACCTCGAGGGCCGTGTTGTAGCGCTTGAGTTCGTCGGTGCGTTCGCGATGGGTCGCCGCGCGTTGCTCGACGTCGCCGATCGCGTCCAGCTCCTTGCGGTAGATGATGCTCGCGGCACCCTCCAATCCCATGCCGCCGTATTCTGCGGTCGGCCAGGCCAACAGGATCGCGGGGCTGAGCGGCCGCGAGCCCATGATGTAGTAGCCGAGTCCGTAGGCCTTGCGCAGGACGACCGTCATGATCGGTATCGTGGCATTCGCCAGCGCCGCCAGCAGTCGGGCGCTGCGCCGCACCAGGCCGGTCTTCTCGATCTCCGGCCCGACCATCAGGCCGGGCGTGTCGCACAGCACGAGGAGGGGAATGTCGAAGGCATCGCAGATCTGTACGAAGCGCGCGGCCTTCTCGCAGGCCGGCCCGTCCATGGCGCCAGCCAGGTACATCGGCTGGTTGGCAATCACGCCGACGGTACGGCCACCCAGCCGCGCGAATGCCGTGACCATCGCCCGGCCGTAGCCGCCGCGCAGTTCCTGTACGCTGTCCTTGTCGGCCAGGCCCACGACCACCCGGCGGACGTCGTAGGCGCGTCGCGGATTGTCCGGCACCAGGCCGCGCAGCAGCGTCTGGTCCGGCGCTTCGCCCGCCGGCTGCTCGGGCCCGAAATAGGCGAGATAGCGCTTGGCCTTCTCGACCGCCTCGGCTTCGTCGTCGACCAGGATGTCGATCGCGCCCGCCGCGAAATGGACGTCGGACGGACCGATCTCCTCCGGGGTCAGCTTCAGTCCGAGGGCCGCTTCCACCAGAGGCGGGCCTGCCATGCCCATGGCGCTGGCGCGCGTCGCGATCAGCACGTCGCACATGCCGGCGAGGTTGGCATGCCCGGCGAAGGCCCGGCCCGGCAGGATGGCGACGGTCGGCACCAGGCCCGACAGACGAGCGAAGATGACGAAGGTCTCGGCCGAGCCGCGGCCCTCGACCTTCATGTCGTGAGGTCGGGCGCCGCCACCGTCCAGCCAGCAGACCACCGGCATGCGGTTCTGCAGGGCGTGGTCGAACATGCGGCTGATCTTGGCGTGGTTGTTCGCGCTCTGGGTGCCGGCATGGACGGTATAGTCGTAGGCGACGATGTCGACGCCCCGGCCCGCGATGCGCGCCGTGCCCATGACCAGTCCGTCGGCAGCACCCTGCATGCCGGCCATGGCCGGTCGAACCAGCCCGCCATACTCCACGAAGCTGCCGTCGTCGGCGAGGGCCGCCACGCCCTCGCGTACGGTCCAGCGGTTGCGCTTGCGCTGGCGGGCGACGGTGTCCGGCCGCGCCGCGTCGTGCAGCGCCTCGTGCGCTGCCCGAACTTCGTCGAGCGTGACGCGCGGAGGCGGCGGGCGTTCGTCGGCCGCCATCACTCCGCCTTGATGCCGGCGGCCTGGATTACCGCGCGATAGGTGCGCCGGTTCTCGTCGATGGTCTTGTTCAGTGTCGCGGAGTCGGCGAAGGCCGGGACCATGCCATTGTCGAGCAGCCTCTTGGAGATCACCGGATCCTCGACCGTTGCCTTCATCGCTTCCTCCCAGCGCTTGATCGCCGCCGGAGCGGTGCCGGTCGGGCCGCACAATCCGAACCAGGCGTAGGTCTCGAAGCCGGGCACGGTATCGCCGATCATTGGCGCGTCCGGAAAGAACTGCCGGCCGAGCTGATCGCCCAGGGCGATCAGGCGCAGCGTGCCTTGCCGCACATGGCCGATCACGTCGCCGAGATTGGTGATCGAGAAGCCCGTGCGTCCGGTCGCCAGGTCCTGGATCGCCGCCTGCGAGCCGCGATAGGGCACATGGATCATCTTGATGCCGGCCTTCTGGGAGAGCAGTTCGCCCGACAAGTGCTGCACCGAGCCGACGCCGGGGCTGGCGTAGCTCACCGTGCCCGGCTGGGCGCGGGCGGCGTCGATGATGTCCTTGGTCGACTTCCACGGGCTGTCCTTGCCGACCACGAGTCCGAAGGTCGAGCGCAGCATCTGGCTCAGGCCCATCAGCTGGGTCGCCGGATTGACCGCGAGATTGGTGCCCGGCAACTCGGTGATGATCGTCATGTTGCCGGTCGTGCAATACAGCACGCTGTAGCCGTCGGCCGGGCTCTTCGCGATCGCCTCGGCTGCGATCATGCCGTTGGCGCCGGTGCGGTTCTCCATCGAGACGTGCTGTCCGAACACGGCGGTCGCCTTCTCCGCCAGCAGTCGCGCCGCGAGATCGCCGGACCCGCCCGGTGCGAAGCCGAAGATCATGCGGGCCGGCTTGGTCGGGAACGCCCCCTGCTGCGCGATGGCCTGCTGCGAGGCGGCGTGCAGCGCCAGCGCCATGCCGGCGACCGCGAGCGAAGTGGCCCAAAATCTCTTCATTGGCTTCCTCCCTAGGCGACTTGTTGCGATCAGCCTAATACTTGCTAACCAGCAAGCAAGTGTTACCGTTGCCGTCGACATGACCGTCTCGACCAATGAAATCGCGATCGAGCGCTCTTCGCAGGCGGAACGCCGGGGCGAATCGGATCGCCGCATGATGCGGGCGGCGGCGAAGTTGATCGCCCGCAAGGGTGTCGCGGGGACCAGCCTCGCCGAGGTCGGCATCGCGGCGGGCTACAGCCGCGGTCTTCCCGTCGAGCGCTATGGAACCAAGCTCGGCCTGGTGCTGGCGCTGCTCGCCGCCACGGAGTCCTGGTTCGGCGATCACCTGGCCCGTACGATCGGCGGCCGGGTCGGGCTGTCGGCGATCGAATGGCGGGTCGATGCCCATCTCGCCAGCATCGACCGCAGCAATTCCGCGACGGCTGCCCTGCATGCGATCTACACGGCCTCCCAGTCGGTGATGCCCGAGCTCAGGAAGCCGGTCGCCGCCTTCACGAACCGCTGGTGCGCCGAACTGGTCGCCCACATGCACGAGGGGCAGCGCAACGGCGAGATCGCCAAGGACATCGACTGCGCGGCCGAAGCGCGCTTCCTGCTCGCGGCGATGCGGGGCCTGATGATGCAGTACCTCATGGATGGCTCGCATCGCGACCTCGCCGACGCCAGGGCCATCCTGCTGGCCCATTGCCGCGACCGGCTGGCCGCCGCCAGGGCGAGGAGATCGACGTGACAAGCCGCTGGCACGATCCGCGTATCCCCGCGCCGGAAGACTGCGTCCTGCGTCCGTTGCTCGAGCGACGGGCGCGCGAAACGCCGGACAAGGTTTTCGCGGTCTTCGATGCAACGGGACAGACCTGGACCTACGCCGATCTCCTGCGGCAGACGCAGGAAACGGCGGCAGCGCTCCAGCAGCGCGGCGTGAAGCACGGAGACACGGTGCTGAGCTGGCTGCCGAACGGTCCCGACGTCCTCAGGGTGTGGTTCGGCATCAACTATCTCGGCGCGATTTACGTGCCCCTGAATCTGGCCTATCGCGGCATGTTGCTGGAGCACGCCGTGCGCTCCTCCTCGGCGCGCCTGATCGTGGCGCATCCGGGTCTTCTGCCCAGGCTGGACGAGATCGATTGCGGCGCGGTCGAGCAGCGGATCGCGCTCGACGGGCCCGATGCCCTGCGCGTCCCGGGCGCCGGACCGTCCGTGCCCGAGCGCGAGACCATGCCGTGGGACACCCAGTCGATTATCTACACCTCGGGCACGACCGGCCCGTCCAAGGGCGTGCTCTGCTCCTACCTCCAGGCGGCCTCGGCGGCGCAGGCCTTCTACGCGGCGGACTCGAGCGACCGGAACCTCGTCAATCTGCCGCTGTTCCATGCCGGCGGAACGGGCGCGATCTATCGCATGCTGGTCAAGGGTGCCTCGATCGCGCTCGTGGAGGCGTTCGACACCAACAGCTTCTGGGACGTCACGCGCCGGACGAAGTCGACGTGCCTGACCCTGCTCGGGGCGATGGTGCCGTTCCTACTCAAGGCGACGCCCACGCCACGCGACCGTGACCATCCGCTGAAGAAAGTGGTGCTGGTGCCGCTGAGCGATGCATCGGACGTCTTTGCCGAGCGCTTCGGCGTCGACGTCTACACGACCTTCAACATGACCGAAACGTCCTGGCCGCTGGTCTCGGAGCGGAACCCCCGGGTCCGCGGTACCTGCGGCCGGCCACGGGAGGGCTATGAAGTCCGCATCGTCGACGAGAACGACTGCGAGGTGGCGCCGGGCGTGGTCGGCGAGCTGATCGTGCGCAGCGACATTCCCTGGTCGATGAACCATGGCTATCACAACAATCCCGAGGCGACAGCCAGGGCCTGGCGCAACGGCTGGTTCCATACCGGCGACGCCTTTCGCCGCGACGAGGACGGCAATTTCTTCTTCGTCGACCGGCTGAAGGATGCGATCCGCCGCCGCGGCGAGAACATCTCCTCCTTCGAGGTCGAGGCCGAGGTCAACGCCCATCCTGCCGTCCGCGAGGCGGCGGTGGTCGGCGTGCCGTCGGAGTTCGGCGAGGACGACGTGCTGGCGGTGGTCGCTCCGGTTGCCGGCAAGTCGGTCGATCCTGCCGAATTGCTGCAGTTCCTGGTGCCGCGGATGGCGCACTTCATGATACCGCGATACGTCCGCGTCATGCCCGA
>CAYZQZ010000089.1:0-11437 GCA_964480235.1 uncultured Reyranella sp.
ACAAGGTCATCGCCTGGCGGCGCGACATTCACCAGAATCCAGAGCTCTCCTATCACGAGGTGCGCACCGCGGCGCTGGTCGCGGAACACCTCAGGAAGCTCGGCTGCTACGAGGTGCAGACCGGCATCGGCGACACCGGCGTGGTCGGCATCATCAGGGGCGGCAAGCCCGGCGGCTGCGTGGCGCTGCGTGCCGACATGGACGCGCTACCGGTCGAGGAGCGGGTCGATCTTCCCTTCGCGTCGAAGGTCAAGGCGCCGTGGATGGGCGGGATGACGGGCGTCATGCACGCCTGCGGCCATGACGCCCACGTCGCGATCCTGATGGGCGTGGCCGAGCTGCTGGCCGAGTTCCGCGCCGATCTGCCGGGCACGGTGAAGCTCCTGTTCCAGCCCAACGAAGAAGGCCACGAGGGCCGAATCAGCGGCGCGCAGGCGATGATCAACGACGGCGCGCTTGCCAACCCCGCGCCGAGCGCGGTGTTCGGCCTGCACGTCACCTCGCACCAGACCTCGGGCCAGATCGCGCTGCGTCCCGGCGGCCTGATGGCGAGCGCCGACCGGCTGAAGATCGACGTCAAGGGACGGCAGACCCACGCCTCGATGCCGTGGCGCGGCGTCGACCCGGTGGTGATCTCGGCGCAGATCATCCTGGCGCTGCAGACCATCATCACCCGCCAGATCGATTCGACGGTGACGCCGGCGGTGCTGTCGATCTCGACCATCCATGGCGGCGTACGCAACAACATCATCCCCGACGACGTCGTGATGGAAGGCACGCTGCGCTCCCACGACGAGGGCGTGCGCGCCCTGGTCAAGCAGCGCATCGAGAAGACCGCCAAGACCATCGCCGAGCTGAACGGCGCCACGGCGACCTTCGAGACCGGCGATGGCGTGCCGGTGACCTACAACGATCCCGAGCTCACCAGGTGGGGCACGCAGAGCCTGGGCCGCGGCGTCGGCGGCGAGCGGGTCAAGGAAATCCAGCCGGTGATGGGCGCCGAGGACTTCTCGATCCTCGCCCAGGCCGTGCCGGGCATGTTCTTCTTCCTCGGCATCACCCCGCCGGACGAGGATGCGCACACCGCGCCCGCGAACCATTCGCCGCTGTTCCACATCCACGAGCCGGCCCTGAAGTACGGCGTGCGCGCCCTCGCCTTCCTCGCCTTCGACTACCTGCGTCGGAAGTAAGGGTCCGAAACTTCTACCGGCAGGCGACCGGCCACACGCTCGGCGCGCCGGCCGGTCGCGGGGTGCCCGCGCGATCGACGGTCGCGACCCGAAGCACCTTTTTGTCCGACGGCAGCGCGGCGGCATCGCCCGGCGTGCGCAGGCCCTGAATGTAGACGGTGAGCGGATCGACGATGATCGAATCGCGCAGCAGGCGGAAATCGCCGCCGCTCGCGGCGCGCCGAACGCCTTCCGCCGTCAGCAGGCGCACCGTCAGGTGCAGGTGCGGATAGCCCGCGGCGCCATAGTGGCCACCGACGGTTCCGCTCTTGCCCGAACGCGCAACTTCCTGGCCCGGCAGCACCGGCGCGCCCGTCCCGAGCGGCGAGGGCTCGCGGAGATGCTGGTACTTGGCAAGGAAGGGAAATTCCAAGCCCGACTCCTCCGGCAGATGCAGGATCCAGAGGAAAATTCCCTCGAGCATGCCGCCCTCGCCAGCCGCGAACACCCGGCCGCGCGCGATCGCCCGCACCGGCGTTCCTTCCTCGAGCGACAGGTCGATGCCGCCATGCGCCCCCTCGGCGCCGCCGGTCCGGCGCGAGCTGCCGTCATAGCGGGTCAGCGCGCCATAGGGTGAGGCGATCTGCGGACATTGCACGCCAGCTTCGAACGTAACGGAGAGTCCGGGCGCCGGCAGCGATTCGCCGAAGCCGCCACGCCGGCTGCCGCCCGGTTGGGCGGCGGCGTCCAGCGCCAGCAGGGAACAGACGACAAGCAGGAAGGCCGTGCATCGGGCGGACGCGAAAATCGCCGGCGCGGCGACACGGCGAAGGATGGCTGGGGCGCCAGGATTCGAACCTGGGAATGGAGGAATCAAAATCCTCTGCCTTACCGCTTGGCTACGCCCCAACGCGTCGGCCTTGGTCCAAGGCGGGCGGAACATAGTGGGTCACGCCGCGCGGCGCTAGAGCACGTTAGGCGGCCTGCTGCGCGGCCTTCCGGAGCGCCTCGCCATGCACGAAGTTGCCGTCGGCATAGACCAGCGGCACCGCATCGGCGTCGAGCGCGATGTCGACGATCTCGCCGATATAAATCGTGTGCGTGCCGGCCGAGAGCTTGGTCACCAGCTTGCAGTCGAACGACACCGGGCAGCCCTTCAGCACCGGCGCGCCAGTCTTGAGCGTCGACCACTCGCCCATGTCGCGGAAACGTTCGTCGCCCTCGACCCCATCCATGCCGGCGAAGCGCTCGGCGATCTTGCGGTGCTGGGGGCTGAGGATGTTGACGCAAAACAGGCCGGCCTCGCCGATCGGATCGTGCGCCGACGCGGTCTTGTTGACGCAGACCAGAATCTGCGGCGGCTCGGCCGAAACCGAGCAGACTGCGGTGGCGGTCAGGCCGCCACGCAGGCCGTCATGGTGGGTGGTGATCAGGGTCACACTGGCCGCCAGATGGCGCATGCCCTTTTTGAAGGCAGCCGCGTCGATGCTCATTTCGCGATCCTAGGGCAGCCCGCCTGCCGCCCGCCACCATAAATGCCGCCTAACCATGCGCCCGGTCAGCGAAATCAGCCGATTCGTCAACTTCTTCGCAGCGTGCACGCAAGCTGTCCGTTGCAACAAAACCTTCATCAGACTGACGCTGTTTGCGGTTGCGAGAGGCTACCTGCCCGCTACGGTCGGCGCCTGCATGGCCCCGCTGGCTCCCGACACTGCTCCCGAACTGGCCCTGCGTCGGATCGTGGCGGGATGCCGCGACGACCTTCTGAAATACCGTAAGATCGTGCTCGCCAGCCGCCGTGCCGTCGGCATCCACCAGGCGCGCGTGGCGCTGCGCCGGATGCGCGCCGCCTTCAGCCTGTTTCGCGGCGGCACCTCGAGCGAGGTGATCGCCCGCGAGATGCAGGCACTGGCGGACGAAGCCAAGTGGCTAGCGCAGGAACTGGCGCCGTCGCGCGACCTCTACGTGTTCCTGAACGAGACCGTGCATGACGTGCCGAAGGAAGTGACGCGCGTGGCCAATCGCCTGGCACGCCAGTATCTCGAGCGGGCACGTGCCGCCCTGTCGGGCGAGCGCTTTTCGATCTTCGACGCAATGCTCTCGAGCTTCATCGAGCACGAGCCGGCCGGCTTGAGCGGCCGGCTCGACGAATTCGGCCGCACCATGCTGCAGGCGCGCCACGCCAAGGTGCTGAAGCGCGGCCGGCGGCTCGACTCCCTGGATGGCCCGCGTCTTCACCGTCTGCGCATCGCCATCAAGAAACTGCGCTATGCGTCGGAATTTCTCGCCCCAGCCTTCGTCGGGGCCCCTTTTGATTCCCGGGCGGCCAAGCCTTATATCGAAGCGACGGCGCGCCTGCAGGGTGCGCTCGGCATCTTGAACGACCATGCCGTGGCCGACCAGATCCTGGCCGACCTCACGGCAGCCAGCCGGCTCAGCGAGGAAATCGACGCGGCCCTGGCAAAGCTCGGCAAGCAGGCGGCGTCCGGACACAAACGCCGACGTCACAAGCTGGAGCAGGCATGGGAGAGGTTCGGGAAGGTCGAGTGCTTCTGGCGAGCGTGACGGTCCAGCCGCCGGAGTAGGAATCACGTCATGAGCAATACGCAGACCGCCGCCGAAGAGCGCATTCCCGTCACCGTACTGACGGGCTTCCTGGGCAGCGGCAAGACCACGCTTCTGAACAAGCTGCTGCGCCGGCCGGAACTCTCCGACACCGCCGTCATCATCAACGAGTTCGGCGAGATCGGTCTCGATCATCTGCTGGTCGAGAAATCGACCGAGGACGGCATGGTGACCCTGAACTCGGGTTGCCTGTGCTGCACCGTGCGCGGCGACCTGGTGCGCACCATGAGCGAACTGTTCCTCAAGCGCTCCAAGGGCGAGGTCAATGCCTTCAAGCGCATGGTAGTCGAGACCACGGGTCTCGCCGATCCGGCGCCGATCCTGCACACCCTGATGACCGACCCGCTGCTCGCCTCGCGCTATCGCCTCGACGGCGTGGTGACGACGGTCGACGGCGTGAACGGCGGCTCGACGCTCGACAATCATGAGGAGGCGATCAAGCAGGCCGCGGTCGCCGACCGCCTGCTGTTGACCAAGGTTGATATCGCCGAGGCGCCCAAGCTCGCCGAGCTCAAGCATCGCCTGGCGCATCTCAATCCCGGCGCGACGGCGATCTCGATCTCCGACGGCGAGATCGACCCCAACAGGATCCTCAATGCCGGTCTCTACAATCCAGAGACCAAGACCGCAGACGTGAAGCGCTGGCTGCACGAGGAAGCCTATGAGGGCAGCCATGATCATGGACACGGCCATGGCCATCATCACGGGCACGATCATGGACATGACCATGGTCACGAGCACGGTCATGATCACGGCCACGGCGAGCAGGATCCGCACAACGTCAATCGCCACGACGACCGCATCAAGGCGTTCTGCATGACCTTCGACGAGCCGATGAGCTGGTCGACCGTCGCCGCCGCGTTCGATGCGCTGGTCACCTATCGCGGCCCCGATCTGTTGCGCATGAAGGGCATCCTGAACGTCAAGGACACCGACAAGCCGGTGGTCATCCATGGCGTGCAGCACGTCTTCCATCCGCCGGCGACGCTCGAAGCCTGGCCCGAGGGCGACGATCGCAAGAGCCGTGTCGTGTTCATCACCCGCGACATCGCCGAGAGCACCATCCGCAAGGTCTTCGCTTCCTTCTTCGACGCCGAGAAGAAGGGCTGGGGCCAGGGCGAACAGCAGCAGCAATAAGTCTCCTCCCCTTTCACTTGGGGAATTGCCCGGGTCTTACGCGGGCGATGGGGTCATGGCCCCTCTGTCGCACTATGAGCGCGACACCTACCCATGTGCATCGGGAGGAAGTATTACCCGCCGCCCGGCACCGTCGCGTAGCAGGTCAGGTTGCGCGAGACGTCGTCCCAGACCGGCTTTTCGCTGACGAAGATCGCCATCGTCGGTTTGAAACGTGTGCTGTCGTCGAGCGAGCCGGCATAGATGTTGAGCAGGCCCGGCATCACCTCGGCCGTGCCGTAGACCACGGCGAGGCAGGTCGGACAGGCGAAGCGCGATGCCGGACGTCCGCTGCCGCCCGGGCGCGTGTAGGCCCGGCGCTCGCCCTCGATCGTGACGGCGCTCTCGGGGAAACAGAGGAAGCCGACATGGCCGCCGCCGCTGGGGCGCTGACAGCTCCTGCAATGGCAGAAGCCCTGCAAGATCGGTTCGGCTGAGGCCCGCCAGCTGAGCGCCCCGCAGGCGCATCTCCCCGTCCATTCGGCAGTCCTCATCACGGCGACCATGAGATCAGACCGCAGCGGGGACCGCCAGCGCCCCGCGCCTGCGGGTCGTGCGATAGACCAGGAAGCCGATGATGCAGAGATTGACGATGTTGAAGGCGACGCCCGAGCCGAACGCCGGGGCATAGTAGCCGTAGTGATCGTAAAGCTTGCCCGCGAACCAGCTGCCGAACGCCATGCCGCTCATCGCCGTGAACAGGGTGAGCGGAATGCGCCACGACGCCTCCGCCGACGAGAAGAGATCGCGGATCACCACCGAATAGGACGGGATAATGCCGGCGAAGCCCAGACCGAACGCCGTCGCGATGAAGAACAGCCCGACCTCGTCCTGGGTCAGCAGGAAAGAGGCAATCGCGATCGCCTGGCAGGCCGAACCGGTCATCACCGTGCGCAATCCACCGATCCGGTCGGCCATCGCCCCCCAGGCCTGCCGCGCCACGAAGGCCGCCGCCAACATGACCGACAGCATCGCCGCACCATGCGTCGGCTTGATGCCGAGGTCGCCGCAGAACGCCACGATATGGCCCGACGGAATCGACATCGGGATGCAGCAACAGAAGGCGGCGAGGCAGATCAGCGCCTGCACCACGTTGGGATGCAGGCCGGCGACTCGGCCTTCGCTGGCCGTGATCCGCGGCAGGGAGGTCGCCGCCGTCGCTATCGGCGGCGGTTTCAGGAAGAAGGTGGCGGGTACAACGACCGCAGCGACGAGCAGGCCGTAGACGACCATCACGCTCTCCCAGCCGACGGTGGAAATGCCGCGCTCGAACATCCACGGCCACAGCACCCCCGCGACATACTGGCCCGAGGAGATGAAGGCCACGGCCGAGCCGCGGCGCTTGTCGAACCAGCGCGTCACATAGACCAGCAGCGGCGGATAGACCGCGCCGTTGCCAAGCAGCCCGACCATCAGGCC
The DNA here is from genome assembly GCA_964480235.1 of uncultured Reyranella sp. Classification (GTDB taxonomy): domain Bacteria; phylum Pseudomonadota; class Alphaproteobacteria; order Reyranellales; family Reyranellaceae; genus Reyranella. The sequence continues at coordinate 6,390 of CAYZQZ010000089.1, forward strand.
GTGGCCGACATAGAGTGCCCAGACCGTGCCGAGAGAGGAGAGCGCCAGGCCGCCCGCGATCATGCAGGCGCCGAACACCACGACCTTGCGCAGGCCGATCCGGTCGGCCAGCCAGCCCATCAGGATGCCGCCCGCGCCGGTGCCGACCCAGACCAGCGAGCCTGCCAGGGCGATCACGGAGCGGTCGAGGCCGAGCTGCTCCTGCATCGTCTTCATGCCGACGACGATCGGCAACGGCGATCCGTAGGAAAAAGAGAGCATGGCCAGGACAAGCCAGGCCGTTCGCCACGAGCGGCGCCCGTCGATTCTCGCTTCCTCCACGCGACCCACTCCAGCTTTTGTTACCGGCGAGACTAGCACGCCGGTTGGCGCGAGCCGTGCAGCCATGGCATGACAGACGAAAGCAATTGGGAGGAACAATGCGCTGGAAGACCGGACCCGCCGCGTCGGCGGCGTCACTCGCCGCGTCGGTTTTCGCGGCTCTCGTCGCTTTCGTGTCGCCGGTGCTGGCGCAGAGCTGGCCGGAAAAACCGGTTCGCATCGTCGTGCCGTTCGGACCGGGCGGCCCAGCCGACGTCTATGCCCGCACGCTCGGCCAGGCGCTGGGCGAGGTCTTCAAGCAGCAGTTCGTCGTCGAGAACAAACCGGGTGCCGGCGCCATCATCGGCACCGACATCGTCGCCAAGGCAACGCCCGACGGTTACACGCTGCTGATGATGTCCAACACGCACACGGTCAACGAGACGCTGCAGCTCAACAAGCCTTATGCGCTGATGCGCGATCTCGTTCCGGTGGCCCCGGTCAATTCGTCAGATCTGGTGATGGTGGTGAATCCCTCGGTGCCGGCCAAGACGCTCGCCGAATACATCGCGCTGGCGAAATCCCAGCCCGGCAAGCTGACCTACGCCTCCTCGGGTCCAGGAACGCCGTATCACATGGCCGGCGAGCTGTTCAAAGCCATGAGTGGCACCGACATCCTGCACATCCCGCACAAGAACAGCGGCGACGCCCGCAACGCCGTGATCGGCGGCCACGTGCAGATGATGTTCGACGCCGTCACGGCCATGAAGAGCCATGTCGAGGCAGGCCAGGTACGCGCGCTCGGCACCACCGGCGACAAGCGCTCCAGCGTGATGCCCGACCTGCCGACCGTGAGCGAGGCAGCCGTGCCCGGCTACGACGCCACGATCTGGCTCGGCGTCATGGCACCCAAGGGCACACCCAAGACGATCGTCGACCGCCTCAATGCCGAGATCGCCAAGGCAATCGCCACGCCGGCCATGAAGGAGGCGTGGGCCAAGCAGGGCGCCGTACCGATGACCATGACGCCGGCCGAATTCGGCGCCTATCTCGAAAAGGACATCGCCAAGTGGGCGGACGTGATCAAGAAAGCAGACATCAAGCTGCAATGAGCACGTTGCGTATCCTGAGCGGCGGCGCCACGCACGGTCTGGTCGAGAAGGTTCGTGCCCGCTTCGAGGCAAACGGCCCGCGCATCGACGGCACGTTCGGCGCCGTCGGCGCCATGAAAGCCAAGCTGCTGGCGGGCGAGCCCGCCGACCTGATGATCCTGAGCCGGACCTTGATCGACGAACTGGTGCGCGACGGCAAGGTCGTCCCGGACTCGGTCATCGACGTCGCGACCGTGGCGACCGCGGTCGCGGCGCGCGGCGGCGATCCCTTGCCCGCGGTCGGCGACAAGGATCAGCTGCGCGCTGCCCTGCTCGCGGCCGACGAAATCCACTTCCCCGATCCGCAGCAGGCTACTGCCGGCATCCACTTCGTCCGGGTGATGGCGGGGCTGGGCATCGCCGACAGCGTCAAGCCGCGCTGGCGCACCGCGCCCAATGGCGCCACCGCCATGCGCGCCCTGGCGCAATCAACCGCATCGCGGCCGATCGGTTGCACCCAGGAAACCGAAATCCGTGCGACGCCGGGCGTGACTCTGGTCGGATCGTTGCCGTCGGGTTGCGAATTGTTGACCGTCTATACCGCCGCCGTGACCGCAACGGCCCAAGCGCCGGCCGAAGCGCGACGGCTGATCGCGATGCTGACTTCGACTTCCGCCTGAGCGATCGTCTTCCGCTTGACCCCGGACGTCAAATCGGTTTCCGTTGGCACTCAACTAGAAGTCCGACTAACGTCGCTCGACTCGAGAGGGGAGATTCCAGATGGCCGAAGATCGTCGTTCCTTCCGCGCCCTGGCGGCGCTGCTTCCGGCAGGCGCCTTCGGTCTTTCCGTCAGTCTTGCCTCGGCCGATGCGGCGGCCACCCAGAGCGAAGGCAGCGAGCCCAAGGCCCGCACCCCGGGCTCGGTCGCCGACCGCCTCGAATTGATCCGCGAGGATGTCGCGCGCGCGATCGTCGAGTCCGAGAACAAGGGCGAGCGCCACCTGACCTGGGATCCCGAGACGCAGCTTGCGTGGTGGGGCAATGGCGGCTGGCGCAACGGCGGCTGGCACAATTGGGGAAATGGCTGGCACAACGGTGGCTGGCACAATTGGGGAAATGGCGGCTGGGGTAACGGCTGGCACAACTGGTAAGGCGCACGCGAAGCGCAGCGCTCATGTCTGGCCCATCACAAATCAGCTCGCCCCAGATCGGCATGGTCGTCATCCAGCCGACGGCGTTCTGCAACATCGATTGCAGCTACTGCTATCTGCCGGACCGCAACAACAAGCACGTCATCGCGCTCTCGACCGTCGAACGACTGTTCGGCGAGGTCTTCGCCTCGGGCTGGGGCGCGCCCGAAATCACCGTGGTGTGGCACGCAGGCGAGCCGCTGGTGGCGCCGATCTCATTCTATCGCGAGGCCTTCGCGGCGATCGAGCGGCTGCGGCCAACCGGACTCAGGGTCAGGCATTCCTTCCAGACCAACGGCACCCTGATCGACGACGATTGGTGCTCCTTCTTTCTTCAATGGCATGCCGGCGTCGGCGTCAGCATCGACGGCCCGCGAGCGCTGCATGATCGCAACCGCAAGACGCGCAGTGGCGCCGGCACGTTCGACCGCACCATCGCGGGCATCCGACGCCTGCACGCCAACAGGGTGCCGTTCCACACCATCTCGGTACTGTCGCACGACAGTCTCGCGCTGCCCGACGAGATGCTGGCGTTCTTCCTCGAGGAGGGCATCGAACAGGTCTGCTTCAACGTCGAGGAGTCCGAGGGTGACCATATCTCAGACCTCTTCGGGGGCCCGGAGCTCCGCCGCCGCTATGCCGCCTTCCTGCGCCGCTTCTGGCACGGCGCGCGGTCGAGCGGCCGCATCCGGTTCGTGCGCGAAATCGACCTCGCCCTGCCCCGCGTCTTCCGGCCGTCCGGAACACCCGAGCGCAACATCCAGACCGAGCCGCTCGCCATGCTGAACGTCGACAGCCACGGCAACGTCTCGAGCTATTCACCCGAACTGCTGGGCCTCAAGAGCGCAGCCTACGGCGACTATCTGCTCGGTAACATCAACACCGATTCCCTGGCGGAGATCCATGCGCGCTGCATTGCGTCGGCGCTGCATCGCGACATCCAGCTCGGCGTAAAGGCCTGCGCCGACAGTTGCGATTACTTTTCCGTCTGTGGCGGCGGCGCGCCGATCAACAAGCTGTTCGAGAACGGCGCTTTCGCCAGCGCCCGCACGGCCTACTGCGAGCTGACGCAAATGGTGCCGACCGACCTGATCCTGGAGGCCTACGACCGGCTCGAAGAGCGCTGGTCGCAGCCCGGCCCGTCCCCCCTGCCCAACCAACCGACTTCCGAGCTTCCATCGAGGATGCCATGACCAGACACAAGCTGATCGCCTCCGTCTGCGCGCTCGCCGCGCCGCTCGTGCTCGCCACCGCCGTGCTGGCTCAGGGTCAGCCGCAAAACCAGCCGGCTCCAGCGGGCACGGCCGGAGGGCCGCCGCCGGGCAGCGTCTCGCCGGAGAACCGTCCCTATCCGGTGCTGATCGTGACCAGCGTCGAGCTGTTGCGCTCGACCCATGGCGGCGGCATGGACATCATCCGCGCCCGCGGCCTCGCGACCTCCGGTGGCTGGGGCGACCCGCACTTGCTGCCGATCAGCAACGGCCCGCGGCCTGACGGTGTGCTCGACCTGATCTTGCAGGCCCGTGCGTCAGACAATGCCGCTGGCGTCGGCCCGTTCATGCCGGTCGAGGCGCTCCTGCCGGTCATGAACGGCCACCCCTACAAGAGCGTGCGGGTGCGCAGCGCCAACAACGCGATCACGCTCAAGACCCTGCCCGGCTTCGTCGAGGCTGCACCGCCCAAGGAAGACTGCGCCAAGTGCGTCGGGAAATTCTTCCAGGCCAAGGGCGCCGCTGCCCCGGCCGGCGCTGCCGCAGGCGACATCGTGCGCGAGGAAGACCTCCCCTACCGCCTGCGCGTCATCAAGCCCACCGACGGCATCCCGCACTACGAGGTCGATCCCAACCGGTTGACCCTGGTGCTGGGCGAGGACAACAAGATCGTCGATGCGGCGTGGGATTAAGGCGCTACGCGTAGCGTAGCGCCTGGCGGCGTGTAGCGCTGGACGAAGCTGGCGCGCCCGTGAAGGCGCGTCAGCGCCAGCGTCATCCCCACACCAGCGCCAGCACGCCGAGGACCACGAACGATCCCGCTGCGGCAGCCCGCACGACCTGAAGCGGCATTACCCGCGCCAGCACGTCGCCGAACAGCACCGCCGGCACGTTGGCCAGCATCATGCCCACGGTCGTGCCGGCCGTGACCAGCAGCAAACTCTGGAAGCGCGCCGCGAGCGCCACGGTGGCGATCTGCGTCTTGTCGCCGATCTCGACCACGAAGAAGGCGATCGTCGTGGCGATGAAGGCGCCGGCGGCGCTGGTAGCGCTCGGTCCCTCGTCTGCCTTGTCGGGTACCAGACACCACACGGCCATGGCGAGGAACAGGCCGCCCAGGATCCAGCGCATCGCCTGAGGCCCCAGCCAGCCCGCGACAGCGGCCCCTGCCCAGGCCGCGAGGGCATGGTTGGCGAGGGTCGCCACCAGGATGCCGAGGATGATCGGCACCGGCTTGCGGTAGCGCGTCGCGAGG
>CAYZQZ010000090.1:0-11348 GCA_964480235.1 uncultured Reyranella sp.
GAGCGCATGAGCTACACGGTCATGGGCGACGGCGTGAACGTGGCATCGCGACTGGAAGGGGTGAACAAGGTTTACGGTACGCAGATCTGCATCAGCCATAGCGTCTACAAGGAAACCGGCGAACGTCTGTGCGTACGCCCGATCGAGGAAGTGACGGTCAAGGGCCGCCGGTCGAGCATCCCGATCTATGAGTTGATGGGTACCCACGGCAGCGAGCCGCAGTTCGAGCCGACACCGGAAACGCTGCACCTCTGCACGCTTACGCGTCTGGCCTACGAGGCGATGGTCGCCGGCGATCGCACGCTTGCCGCCGAACGGTATCGGGACGTGTTGAAGGAGTTCCCCACGGATTCCGTCGCGACCGAGATGCTGAAGCGGCTCGGTGCGGCATGAAACTGCAGCATGCGCCGGTACCGGCCCTGCGGCCGAGCGAGTACACGGCCGCCCTGATCCAGGTTCTTCAAGCCAATAAAGACCGCATCAAGGGAGCCCGCGTGCTCGATGTCGGTTCAGGCAGCGGCATCGTGCTGGCGGCGATGGCCGGGATGGGCGCCGGCAACCTGTGCGGCGTCGACATCGAGCGGGCCGCCGTCGATGTCAGCACACGCCTGCTGCGCGATTTCGGTCACGGCGAGCGGTCCGAATTGCTGCTCGGCGACATGTGGGAGCCGCTCGGCGAGCGTCGCTTCGATTTGGTGGCCGCCAACCTGCCGCACTTTCCCATGCCGGCAGCCGAGGTCGCCGGCCGTCTGCCAACCTGGAGTGCCGGCGGTCCCGACGGACGGCTTCTGCTCGACCGCTTTCTGTCGGGCCTGCCGCGACACCTCGCGCGAAAAGGCAAGGCGGTGATCACGCACAACGGTTTCGTCGGTATCGAGCGGACGCGCGAAATCCTTGCGCCCGCCGGACTTGCCCTGAGAGTGGCTAGGACCGAATTGATCTACATTTCCGACGAGAAGCTCGATTTGATGACCGACAGCGTCCTGCTGGCCGAGGATGGCCGCTCGATCCATCGCTACGGACCCTATACCTTCGGCGAAATGCACATCGTGGAGATCGGGGCGCCGGGGGACCTCGCCTGACATGGCGTCGATGAGGGCGACTTTATGCGTCCTGGCGGCACTTCTGGCGCAGGTATCGCCTTCACCGGCTCAGGATGCCAGTTCGCCCGATGCCGCGCTTGCCCGGCTTCTCGCCGAAGCCAGGGCGCAGTGCGCCACACCCGACATCGATCGCCTGGTCCGCATCGTTTGCAGTGGCAAGGTCCGGGTCGGGGCGCGCGATTTCTATCCGCTGTTCTCGCTGCGCAGCGGCGACAAGCGCGAGGGCTACGAGGTCGATGTCGCCGATGCCATCGCCGAAAAGCTGGGCGTCGACGAGGAAATCATCAGGGTTAACGCCGCCACGCGTATTCCTCTTCTGGCCGAGGATCGCGTCGACTTCGTGATCGCCACGATGGGTCACAATACGCAGCGCGACAGCCAGGTGCGGTTCATCCGGCCCCATTACTACCAGTCTGAAACGACGGTGGTCGGGCCGCGCGCCGCCCTGGTGGCCAGCTGGCTCGACATTCCAGGACGCACCGTTTGCGCCACGATCGGCAATGGCTCCAACACCGAACTGGTGACGCACGACGCACGCCTGATGCTGTTCGACGAGGCGGGCGTACTGCCCGAACGGCTGAAGGACGGCACCTGCCAACTTGCGGCGCAGGACGACAGCTTCTTCGCCTACTATTTCACCGAGCCCAACTTTGCGGCCAGCTTTGCCCAGAAGTTCGGCTTCGCGCAGGTGCCGTGGGGCTTGGCGGTGGCGCGTACCGGCAGCGACCGGCTGGCCCGCGCGCTCGACCTGATCAGCCAGATCTTCCATCGCGACGGTGTGTTCCTGAAGCTGGCACAGAAGAACCGCATCGGCACTGCGTTCCTGCGCGAGCAGAACGCGGTGTGGAAACGGCTCGATTGCGACAGTGCGACGGGCTCGACGAATCCGGCCTGCATTCTGCCGGCGCTCGACGCCGACTTGCAGCCCACGCCGTTCGCGCGCGAAGTCTCCTCCTTCGAGTCCTGGGTGGTGGCCAAGACCGGCTGGACCAACTTCCTGTTGCCGATGTTCAAGACCGCGCCGGCCTGGACCCTGTTCAAGGCAGGCGTGGTGAATTCCCTGGTCCTGATCGCAGGGGCTCTGGTCGCGACCTTCCTGTTCGCCCTGCTGATGGGCGCGCTGCAAGGGTCGCGCCTTGCAGCCGTCCGGTGGCCGGCGCGGGCGCTCACGGTCGTGCTGCAATCATCCCCGATCGTGCTGACCCTGGTGATCGCCGCAGCGGTGGCGCAGGCGCTGTTTCCCTATTCCGATGCCGTGGCGATCGGGGCCGCCATCGTGGCCCTTGGCCTCACCAACGGCGGCAACGCCGGCCAGGCGATCTCGGAAGCGATGACGACCCTGCGCGCCGAGCACGACCGTCTGGGGCGAGCCTCCATCGAACTCTTCAAGCATTCGCTTGGGCGCTCATCGGCGCAGCTCGTGTCGTTCCTCGTCAATGCCGCCAAGGGTACGCCGATCGCCGCCTTCATCGGCGCACCGGAACTTTTGAGCTCGCTCACCGACATCACGTCGTTTTCGGCCGGTCGGGTGACGACCTACTGGCTGTTGCTGATCTTCTACATCGTCGTCGTGATGATCGTGGTCTGGTTGTGCGACCGCCTGCAGGCCTGGCTGGCACGGAGTCTCGCATGAGCTTCCTGTCCCAACAGATCGCGCCCGATTTCCTGCCGCGCCTGCTGGCGGGCATGGCGGTAAACTTCGAGATTGCACTGATCGCCATCGCCGTCGGCCTGGTTCTGGGACTGGTGCTGGCCTTCCTGCGCCTCGGGCGCGGCGTGCTCGGACTGCCGGCCGCGACGATCATCGGCCTGATGCGCGCGGCGCCGACTTTCGTGGTGATGTTCTTCCTGCTGAACGCGATTCCCCGCGATGCCACGATGTTCGGCGTGAAGCTGAACCTGACCGGTATGATGGCGGTGGCGATCTCGCTGGTTCCGTACTCCGCGGCCTACGTCGCCGACAATGCCGCCGGTGCACTGGTGCAATGGCGCGCCGGCTCGCATCTCGGCGCATTGCTCTTCCTGCCCAACCTCACGCGCGCCTTTTTCGTGCTCGTGATGTCCTCGGGCGCAGGTGCGGCGATCGGCGTGACCGAGGGTATCGCCGTCATCCTGCGCCAAGCCGAGCAGCTCCCCGGGCTGGAGGACAAGCTGCTGCTGTTCGCCTTCGGTATCGCGTTGTTCGGTATTCCGCTGCAGGCGGCATTCTATTTCATCCGGGCCTTGCAGGGTTGGCTCAGCAGGTTCGTGGATCGGCAACAGGAACAGGCACAATGAAGACCACACGAAGAACTGCACTGCTCGGTACGGGGGCCGCCATCATGGCGGGCGGCGCCGCCGCCCAGACCTTTCCCAGCCGCCAGATCCGCCTTGTCGTGCCCTACTCGCCGGGTGGCGGGGCCGACACCACAGCGCGTCTGCTGGCGCCCAAGCTGCAGGAAGCGCTGGGAGAGACAGTGGTCGTCGACAATCGGCCGGGGGCCGGCGGCATCATCGGCGACGACTCCGTGGCCAAGGCCGCACCGGACGGACACACGCTGCTGATCGGGGCGTTTGCGCATGCGGTCAATCCATCGCTGCAACCCAAGATGCCGTTCAGGACGCCGGACGATTTCGCGCCGATCTCGCTCCTGGTTACAGTGCCCGAGCTTCTGGTGGTCACGCCGTCGCATCAGGCGAAGACGGTGATGGAGCTGGTGGCGATGGCCAAGGCCCAGCCCGGCAAGCTGCTCTATGCGTCGTCGGGCAACGGCAGCGCCCAGCACCTGGCGGCGGAGCTGTTCCGCCTGCGGGCCGGTATCGATATCGGGCATGTGCCCTACAAGGGCGGCAGTCTGGCTGTGGCCGACGTGGCCGCCGGACACGTGCCGTTCTACTTCGGCAACATGAGCGCCGCCCTGCCGCAGGCACGGGCGGGGCGCGTGCGGGCGCTTGCCGTGACCAGTGCCGAGCGCTCGCCGGCCGCGCCGGACGTGCCGACCATCGCCGAAGCGGGCGTGCAGGGTTGCGAAATCTCCGAATGGAACGGCCTGCTGGCGCCCGCCGGAACGCCGGCTACGGTGATTGAACGGCTCCATGTCGAAGTGGCAAGGATCATGCGGTCCGATGAGATCAAGGCCAAGTTCGCCGATCTCGGCGCCGCATCGGTCGGCTCGACGCCTGCCGAGTTCGCCGCGTTCCTGCGCGTCGAGATGGCCAAGTGGGCCGATGTTGTGAAGACCGCCAACATCAAGATCGAATGACCGGACCTTCGCCATGACATACGACTCAGTCTTCCGGCCCGGCTTGTTCGCCGGCCGCACCATCATCGTCACCGGCGGCGGATCCGGGTTGGGACGCTGTACGGCGCACGAACTGAAGTCGCTCGGGGCGCGACTTGCGCTGATCGGACGTTCGCCTGACAAGCTCGCGCGCGTGAAGGAGGAGCTGGGCGATCCCGACACCTTCACCTACTCGGCCGACCTGCGCGACGAGGCCGGTGTGAAGGCCGCCGTGGACGGCGTGCTGAAGTGGGCCGGCCGCATCGACGGGCTGGTCAACAATGCCGGTGGCCAGTTCCCCGCGGCGCTCAAGGATATCTCGCTCAACGGCTGGAATGCCGTCGTGAACAACAACATGACGGCGACCTTCCTGATGTCGAAGGAGGTCTACCTGCGCTGGATGGAATCCAATGGCGGCGCCATCGTCAATGTCGGCGCCGATTTCGAGCTCGGCATGCCGGGCATGGGCCACAACGGCGCCGCCCGCGCCGGCCAGACCAACTTCACCTATACGGCGTCGGTCGAATGGGCGCACTCGGGCGTGCGGGTGAATTCGGTGATCCCTGGCTTCATTGCCTCTGAGGGGCTGGACCGCTACCCCGAGCGTGCGCACGGCGTGCTGCGCAGCGTCAAGGGACGGGTACCGCTGAAACGCCACGGCACCGAATCGGAGATTGCCGGCGCAATCGTCTATCTTTTGAGCGATGCGGCGGCCTACGTCACAGGCATCGCGCTGCGGGTCGACGGCGGGCTGCACAACAACGCGCGGTCGTCGTTCTACGCCGTGCCCGATCACGACAAGTCCAAGCCGTTCAACGCCTTTCCGCTCTATCGGCCGCCCAAGGTGCTGGAATAGACTGGCCTCCCACACAAGGGGAGGAACCCGTGCGCATCGACAGACTTCTCGCCATCGTCGGTATCGGCCTGCTCGCGGCATTGCCCGCACAGGCGCAGACGGCCAAAGCGACGCTGAAGGATCAGGCCGGCAAGGAAGTGGGTGCAGTACAGCTCGTCGAGACGCCGCATGGAGTACTGCTGAAGCTGGCGCTCAAGGGCGCAGTGCCCGGCGAGCACGCCTTTCATATCCATGCCGTCGGCAAGTGCGAACCGCCCTTCACTACCGCGGGTGGCCATTTCAATCCGGCGGCCAGAAAGCACGGTCTCGCCGTGGCCGAGGGCGCACATGCCGGCGACATGCCCAATCTGCACATCCCGGCGAGCGGCGAACTGATGGTCGAGGTTCTCAATGGCAGCGTGACGCTGGCCAAAGGCAAGCCCAACTCGGTGTTCGACGCCGACGGCTCGGCGATCGTGATCCATGCCGGCGTCGACGACTACAAGAGCGATCCGACCGGCAATGCCGGCGATCGCATTTCCTGCGGCGTGATTGTCGAATAGCGCCACGGCTGACGGCGCTCACCGGAGTGTGATCCGGCGCCCGCAATCCGCCGCACCGTCTTAACAGTATCCGGGACACCATGCGGCAGACGTCTCGCTCCACCTGGACCTGGCATTTCGACCTGCCGCCCGAGAGGCTGTGGCCGGTGCTGGCCGACACCAACCGCTTCAACGAGGCGATGGGGCTGCCGCCCTATCAGCTCGAGGAAATCCCGCAGCCCAACGGCACCATCCTGCGCCGGGGCCGCGGCAAGGCGGCGGGCTTTACCCTGGAGTGGGAGGAGAAGCCCTACGAGTGGATCCACGGCCGGCACTTCCGTCAGGCGCGAGTCTTCTCCAAGGGGCCGTTCCGGCGCTTCGGTCCGGTGTTCGACATCGAGCCCGAGGGGGACGGCAGCCGGGTGAGCTATGCGCTCGAGTGGGAACCACTCACCATCACCGGGCGCCTGTTCGGGAAGAGGCTGGCGTCGCAGGCCGGCGCCGTCGTCGAAAAGCGGATCCTGGAAGCGGTGGCTTTCGTCAAAGGCGAGCGCAAAAGCTTCTTCGATATAGCGCCGCCCGATCTGCCTGAGGGTGCACGCGAGCGGGCGGCATCGCTTGCCGAGCTGGTCGATCGCAGCCCCTATGGCAACGGCCTCGGCCACAAGCTCTCCGACTTCGTGCTGACCGGCATGGCGACCGATGTCGCCCGCCTGAAACCCAAGCTGCTGGCGCGCCAGCTCGGCGTGGCGGAGCGTCCGGCGATCGAGGCCTGCCTGGCCGGCGTGCGTGCGGGTCTGCTGACCATGAAGTGGGACCTGCTCTGCACCAATTGCCGGGGCGCCAAGATGAGCGTGGGGGCACTGTCCGAGCTGCCGAAAGGCGCACACTGCCCATCCTGCAACATCGACTACGACCGCGACTTCGAGCGCAACATCGAGCTCTCCTATGCCCCGGCGCCGGCGATCCGGCCGATCGCGGAAGGGGGCTTTTGCCTGTCCGGACCGATGGCGACGCCGCATGTACTGGTGCAGCAGCTGCTGGCGCCCGGCGAACGCCGCGAGGTCGCACTTGACCTGCCGCCGGGCGCCTATCGCCTGCGCACGCTCCACCCGGGCGGACACGTCGACATCGACCATCATGGCGGCGCCTTCCCGGGCCTGCGGGCGACGGCCACGGGCATGGAAACCCTGCCGCCGGCGGTGGCCGGCACAGTGGCGTTCGTGAACGATGCCGACTTCGAACTGGCGCTCCTGATCGAGGACCGTACCTGGACGCGCGAGGCGCTGACCGCCCCCGAAGTGATCTCGTTGCAGGCATTCCGCGACCTGTTCTCGGCAGCGACGCTCAGGCCCGGCGACGAGGCGGGAGTCAGCCAGGTGGCGTTGCTGTTTTCCGATCTGCGCGGCTCGACGGCGCTCTACGAGCGGGTGGGCGATGCGCAGGCCTTCAACATCGTCCGCGAGCACTTCGCGTTCCTCGCCTCGATCATTCGCGACAATGACGGGGCGGTGGTGAAGACGATCGGCGATGCGGTGATGGCCTCGTTCGGCGATCCTGCCCACGCCGTGAAGGCGGCCCTGGCGATGCAGGCGCGTATCGCCGAGTTCAACAAGAGCCAGGGAACGGCCGCGGGCGAGGAACTGGTGATCAAGCTCGGGATTCACGTTGGACCGAGTGTGGTCGTGAACATGAACGACCGGCTCGACTATTTCGGCTCGACGGTGAACATGGCCGCGCGTCTCCAGGGCCAGAGCGACGGCGGCGACATCGTGATCTCGCGGACCGTCGCCGACGATCCGGCAGTCAAACCGATGCTGGCTTCGATCCCCAGCCGCGAAGAGAGTGTCGCTCTGAAAGGTTTTGCCGTACCGATCGGCTTCGTCAGAGTGCTGCCCTAGGCGAAGCGCTTCAGGTTCCGAAGTGAGCGGCCAGCACACCGGCCGCTTCATCGTTGGCTCTGATTCCCTGCCTCAGGAAGCGGGTCAGGGAAAAGAAGCCGTGGATCGTGCCGGGATAGTTCACATACGTGGTCTTGATGCCGGCCTCGATCAGACAATCGGCATAGGCACGGCCCTCGTCGCGCAGCGGGTCGAACCCCGCGGTCAACACGAAGGCGGGCGGCAGGCCCTTGAAGTCCTTGGCGAGCAGCGGCGACAGGCGGAGATCAGCCTGATCCGTGCCGGCCGGCGTATAGGCCTTCCAGAACCAGTCCATCAGATCCTTGGTGAGGAAGTAGCCTTCCGCAAACGACTTGCGTGAGCCGGAGTCGCGGCTGGAGTCGGTCGCGGGGTAGATCAGCATCTGGAAGGCTGGAGTGGTCTCGCCACTATCGCGGCAGGTCTGGCAGATCACGGCGGCGATCATGCCGCCCGCCGAATCGCCCCCGACCGCGATGCGCGCGGCATCGACGCCGAATGCGGCGGCGTTGTCGCGGATGTGGCGGAAGGTGGCGATGCCGTCGTCGGTCGAGGCCGGGAAGGGATGTTCCGGGGCGAGGCGGTAGTCGATCGAGATCACCTGGCAGCGGCTCCGATTGGCGAGCCTACGGCAGGTCGAATCATGCGTTTCGATGTTGCCAATCACGAAGCCGCCGCCGTGGTAGTAGATCAGCGTCGGCAGCGCACCGTCGGCGACGCCGAGCGGGCGGTATCGGCGGTAACGGATCGCGCCGCCCGGGCCGTCGATCGTGCCATCGATCGTGCCGGCGACTTCCGGCGGATCGGCCTCACTGTCTTCGCTCATCTTGTCGACAGCGACCCGGCCGACTGCGTGCGGCAGGCTGGTCAGCTGTGGCCTGCCATTCTTGACGGCCTGCTCCATCAAATCGAGCAGGAAGCGGGCTTCGGCGTCGAGCATTTCGGAAGTCTCCCGTCTCACGAAAACAGGTGGCGGTAGGCGAACAGGGCGGGCGCGCCGCCAGTATGGATAAAGACCACATCCTGCCCCGCCGTCCAGCGCCCGGCGCGGATCAGGGCGATCAAGCCGGCCAGGCCCTTGGCGGAATAGACCGGATCGAGCACCAACCCTTCCAGGCTGGCGCCGAGCCTGATCGCCTCGACTGTCGCCTGGTGCGGTACGCCATAGGCGGGGCCAGCATGGCCCGCGACGACCTCGACGCTGGCTGCGTCGAATGTCCGGCCGAGCAGATCTGCCGCTCCTGCGCCGTAGCGAATGACATCGGCCTTCACGCGTTCGGGTTCGGCGTCGATGTCGATGCCCACGATGCCTGTGCCGGGCAGGTCGAGACGGGCGCCGACGACCAGACCGGCCTGGGTCGCGCCGCTGCCGGTGCAGTGGACGATCGAGTGCGGCTTCATGCCCGCCGCCTGGCACTGGGCGGCAATCTCCATGGCAGTCGAGGCATAGGCGACCGCGCCCATCGCATCCGAAACGCCGTAGGGCACGATGAAGGGGCGGCGCCCCTTGTCTCGCAGTGCCTGGGCGAGACTGCGAATGGCGCCGTTGCGGTCGCCGTTCCTGGGCACCTCGTGCAGCGTGGCGCCAAACAGGCGGTTGAGCAGCGCATTGCCGGTCGCACCGTATTCCGGCGACGGCGGTGTCAGCCTGCCCTGATAGACAGCGAGATGGCAGTCGAACCCGAGTTTGGCTGCCGCCGCCGCGACCTGTCGTTGGCTGTTCGACTGCACGACGCCGCCCGACACTAGCGTGTCGGCGCCGTCGGCCAGCGCCTTGACCAGCACATAGTCGAGCTTGCGCAGCTTGTTGCCGCCCATCCCCAGACCCGTGCAGTCCTCGCGCTTGACCCAGAGTCGCGGTCCGCCGAGCAACGCGCTCAGCCGCTTCATGGGCTCGAGCGGTGTCGGCAGGTGAGCCAGGCCCAGCCGCTTGTGGCGCGCCAGGAGAGTGGCGAGGGTGCTCATGCCAGGAAGCTTCGGGCGTGCGCTGCAATGTCGGTGGCGCGCTCCCAGCTCATGCAGAAGCGTCCGCCGGGAACGGTCTCGATCCGGGCGTGCGGACACTTCGCCTGCATCAGTGCGCGATGGCGGCCATAGATGAAGTGCTCGCCGTAGAGGAACAGCGCGGGACACTTCACCCGGGACAGGGTTGCCAGCACGTCGAAGCGCTTCAGGGCTTCCATTGCCTGCCAGCGGTCGCGGCCGATCTCGAACTGTGCGGTGTTTATGCGGTCCATCCACGACTGGCTGGGCTGCATCGGCGCATGCTCGGGATCGTTGGCGAGCAGGTAGTCGATGGTGCGCGGCGAGGGGAAGCCGGTCGGATCGCTCGGCCGCACCTTGGCGATGTCGGCGATGTCGCGCGTGGCGCTGGCTTCGTCGCCGAAATAGGGAGTGTTCACCGGCACGATCCGCGGGATGCGGTCGGGCCAGTTGGCGCCGAGCGCGATGCTGGTTGCCGCGCCGACCGCCTCGCCGAGCGCGAAGGCGCGCGCGATGCCGAGCGAATCCATGACCTCGATCACTGTGCGCGCGTAATCCTCGATCGCCGGCTGCCGGTCGACATGATCGGAATGGCCGTGGCTTGGGTAGTCGATCGCGACGGCGCGAAAATGCGGCGCGAGCGCCTGCAGCAACTCGACCATCACCGCCGAACTCTGCTGGTTGATGTGGCTGATCATCACGGCCGGCGCCGCGGCCGGCCCGCAGGCACGCCAGTGGATGTGCCCGGCGAAGGTCTTCGCCAGGCCGCGCTCGATCGGAAGGGACATTGCTACTCGAGCTTTACGTTGGCGAACTTCACGACCTCGCCCCACTTGGCACCTTCGGCGGTGAGGAATTTCGCAAGGTCCTCGGTCGTGCTGCCGACGGCAACGCCGCCCACCGCGGCATAGGCGTCGATCACATCCTTGCTCTTCAGGGTGGCAATCGCAGCCTCGAAGATCTTCTGGCGCGCGGCAAGCGACGCTTCGCCCGGTGCGATCAACGCATACCAGTTGTCCGAGTTCACCTTCGGCAGGCCGAGTTCGCGCATGGTTGGCACGTCGGGAAACAGCGGCGAGCGCGTGTCGGACGTGACGGCCAACGGCTTCAGTGCTCCCGACCGGATGTGCGCGATCGAGACCGTGACGTCGAGCAGGGTGGAGTCGATCGTGCCGGCGACCAGGTCGTTGGTCGCGGGTGCGGCGCCACGGTAGGGCACGTGCAGGATGTCGATCTTGGCTTCGTGCTTCAGAAGCTCGATGGCGAGGTGGGTGATGCCGCCGGTCCCGGCCGATCCGCAGGTGATCTTGCCCGGCTTCGCCTTCGCCGCATCGAGGAAACTCTTGAAGTCGTTGATGCCGAGCTTGCTGTTCACGACGAGGATTTCCTGCACCCTGACCATCAGCGTGACCGGCGCGATGTCACGCGCCGGGTTGTAGGGCATCCTGGGCATCAGGTGCTGCATGATGGCGCCCGCGGAGGCGCTCATCATGCCGATGACGTGGGCATCGCTTCCCGCCTTTGCGACGAAATCGACGCCGGTGACGCCCGCGGCGCCGCTCTTGTTTTCGACCACCACCTGCTGTCCCAGCCGGCCTGTCATGCCCTGCGCGAGGTGCCGGCCGAACACGTCGGAAGGACCACCGGCCGGAAAGGGGATGATCAGGGTGAGGGGTTTGCTGGGGAACGTCTGCTGGGCGTGCGCC
>CAYZQZ010000091.1:0-11299 GCA_964480235.1 uncultured Reyranella sp.
GAAGCGCGGCGCGAATCGATCGTCGAGCGGCAGCACCTGGCAGGCTTCCGCCTGCCTCCACCATTCGCCGACCAGCGCTTTCAGCTTGGCGGGCTCCTTCTCGGCAAGGTCGTCGACCTCATTGAAGTCACGATCGAGATGGAACAGCTCCCACTTGTCCTTGTCGAAGGGGGCACCCGGCGGATGGAACGAGACGGCCTTCCAGCCGCCCTGTACCAGGCCACGATGGCCGAACATCTCGAAATATTGCGGCGCGGCCTTGGACGGTGCCTTGGCGTCCTTGAGGCTGGCCGCGAAGCTCGTGCCCTCCATCGGCATCTGCCGGACGCCGTTGATCGTCTCGGGCGGCTTGACGCCCACGATGTCGAGCAAGGTCGGCGTGAGGTCGCAGGCGTGACAGAACTGGTGTCGCAGCTCGCCGCGCGCGGCGATGCCCTTGGGCCACGACAACACCTGCGGATCGCGGATGCCGCCGCCATGCGTGTTCTGCTTGTAGCGGCGCAGCGGCGTATTGGCCGCCATCGCCCAGCCCAGCGGAAAGTTCGAGTGCGTGTCGGGACCGCCGATATCGTCGATGCGGGCGATCTTTTCCTCGATCGGCTCGCGACGCAGGTTATAGGGACCCATCGCATTGATCATACCGAACGGCCCGCCCTCCTGGCTGGCGCCGTTGTCGGACATCACGACGATCAGCGTGTCGTCGAGCTGGCCCGCCTCCTCGAGGAACTTCACCAGCCGGGCGAGGTGCTGGTCGGCGTGGTCGAGCATCGCGGCGTAGGCGGCCTGAAGGCGCGTGTAGAGGCGCTTCTCGCCGTCGGGCAGCTCGCCCCAGGCGCGCACAATGTCGTTTCGCGGCGGCAGGCGCGTGCCCTTCGGCACGACGCCGCTGGCAGCCTGGCGCGCCAGGCGCTGCTCGCGCTCGTCGTCCCAGCCGTTCGCGAACTGCGCGTCGTATTTGCGGATCAGGTCGAACGGCGCCTGGTGCGGCGCATGGCAGGCACCGAGCGCCAGCCACATCAGCCACGGTGTCTCGGCATTGTCGCCGATGTGATCGGCGAGGTAGCGAATGCCCTGATCGACGAGGTCTTCGGTGAGGTGATAGCCGGTGGCGAAGCTGCCCGGCGGATCGACTGGCGTGTTGTCGCGCACCAGCTCGGGCGCGTACTGGTCGGTCTCGGCATCGAGGAAGCCGTAGAAGCGATCGAAGCCGCGACCGAGCGGCCAGCCGTCGAAAGGCCCGGTGGCGCCCGACTCGGTGAGCGGCGTGACGTGCCACTTGCCCAGCATGTAATTGCGATAGCCATGCGGGCGCAGCATCTCGGCGAGAGTGCCTGCTTCCTTGGCGATCTTGCCGCGATATCCGGGGTAGCCAGAATCGAAATTGGCGAGGCAGCCGACGCCCACGGAGTGATGGTTGCGGCCGGTCAGCAGCGCCGCGCGCGTCGTCGAGCACATCGCCGTGGTGTGGAAGCCGGTATAGCGCAGGCCCTTGGCGGCCAGCGCATCGATGGTCGGCGTGGCGATCGGCGAGCCGTAGCAGCCGAAGTCGGAGAAGCCGACATCGTCGAACAGCACGACCAGTATGTTGGGCGCACCCTTCGGCCGTTTCGGTGCGTCCGGCCAATGCGGCTGGGAATCTCCCACCGTCTTGCCGATTTTGGCCGCCATTTCATTTCCTCCGCTTGGCGATTCTTCTAGCATGGGGCATGGCGCAGTTCACAAGAGATGGCCTAACCCTCGCCTATGACGAATTTGGCCCAGGCGACGCCCGCAAGGCGATCGTGCTGATACACGGCTTCTCGTCGAACAAGTACGAGAACTGGAAACGCATGGGCTGGTACGACGCAATCGCCGGCAAGGGCCTGCGCGGCCTGGCCCTGGACTGTCGCGGCCACGGCGAGAGCGCCAAGCCGCACGATCCTGCCGCCTACGATCGCCGCCAGATGGCGGGCGACGTATTTGCATTGATGGACCATACCGGCATCGAGCGGGCGCATCTGCTGGGCTTCTCGATGGGCGCGCACATCGCGCTGACCGCGGCCATGCGCGACAGCGGGCGTATCGATCACCTGGTGGTCGCCGGTGTCGGGGGACGCATCTTCGAGCCGCCCCAGGATCCCGACGGCATGGCCAAAGCGATGGAAGCGGAGTCTCCCGACCAGATCACCGACCCGATGATGAAGAGCTTCCGGCACTTCGCCGACGAACAGAAGGAAGACCGGCTGGCGCTCGCCGCCTGCTCGCGCGGCCCGCGCGAATCGATCACGCCGGACGCGCTGTTCGCGATCCGCCGGCCGACCCTGGTGATCGCGGGCCAGCGCGACGAACTCGCCGGACCGCCGCAAGGGCTGGCCAGGGAGATCGCCGGCGCCAAGGCTGTCACGCTGCCCGGGTGCGACCACTTCTCGATGATCGCGCACGGCCTGTTCAAGGCGAATGTCTTCGACTTCTTCGACGGCTGGCTCGAATAATGGCCCGCGTTTCGTTCAAGTCGATCCAGGCCCGCGCCGCCAAACGCAAGGGCGGGCCGAAAGCGCTCGCGAGCCTGATGCCCAAGAAGCCGAACAACAAGGCGCTGGCCAAGCTGGCCGACGATCGCGTGCTGGCGGAGATGGCCGAGCGCATCTTCTCGGCGGGATTCGTGTGGGATGTGATCGACAAGAAGTGGCCGGGCTTCGAAGAGGCATTCCTGGGCTTCAATCCCAAGCGTCTGCTGTTTCAGCCGGCCGAATATTGGGAAGGGCTGGTCTCCGACAAGCGGATCGTGCGGCACCCCGGCAAGATCAAGGCCGTGCGCGAGAACGCGAAGTTCGTCCTCGACATCGCCCGCGAGCACGGCAGCTTCGGCAAGTTCCTCGCCGGCTGGCCGGCCGACGACCAGGTCGGATTGATGGAAGTGCTCGCCAAGAGCGGCACGCGTCTCGGCGGCTTCAGCGGCCAGTACTTCCTGCGTTTTCTCGGCTGGGACGCCTTCGTGCTACAGGGCGACGTGCTGGCGTGCCTGCGCGACAGCGGCGTGGCCATCGGCACCGGCACGTCCAAGAAGGATCTTCGCGCCGCCCAGGCACAGTTCAACGCCTGGAAAAAGGAAAGCGGACTGCCGATCGCGCACATCTCGCGCACCTGTGCGCTGTCGATCGGCGAGAACCATGCCGTGGCACGGCTCAAGGAGCTCATGCAACTGCCATGACCCGACTACTGCTGATCAATCCCAATACCACCCAGTCGATCACCGACTTGGTGCTGAAGCATGCCAAGCGCTTCGCCGCCGAGGGCACGACCCTGCGTGCCGTCTCCGGCGCCTTCGGGCCGCGCTACATCGCGAGCCGTATCGGCTACGCCATCGCGGGCCATGCCGCCGTCGACGCGCTGGCCAACGACAAGGGCGCCCGTGACGCGGTCGTGTTGGCCTGCTTCGGGGACCCCGGCCTCGCGGCGCTGAAGGAGGTCAGCAAGGTTCCCGTCGTCGGCATGGCTGAGGCGTCGATCCTGCAGGCCTGCGCGATCGGCCGGCGCTTCTCGATCGTCACCGGCGGCGAACGTTGGAAGCCGATGCTGGAAGAATTCGTAGCAGTGCAGGGGATGTCGTCGCGGCTCGCCTCGGTGAGGACGGTGGCGCCGACCGGCGCAGACATCGCACGCAACCCGAAAGCCGCAATGGCGCTGCTGGCCAAGGGATGCACCGCGTGCGCCCGCGAAGACGGCGCCGACGTCGTGATCCTGGGCGGCGCGGGCCTCGCCGGCCTCGCGGCAAAGTTGCGACCGGCGGTCGATATCCCTCTTCTCGATGGGGTTGCCTGTGCCATTTCGATGGCCGAAGCGCTGGCTAAGCAGAAACCCGGTCGCGCCGTTGCGCCGCCCGCGCCGGTCGAGAGCGTCGGTCTCAGCAAGGGGCTCGCAAAGCTGATCGGATCGCCGTAGGGTCCTTCCCCATGCGTCTCGTCAGCTTTCGCCATGCAGGCGCGCCCAAGATCGGTGCGGTCGTCGACGGCGGCATCGTCGATCTGTCGGCCCGCAGCAACGGAAGCTGGACGAGCCTGCGCGACGTCATCGCCAACAAGGCGCTGGGCCAGCTCGCGACGCTCGCCAAGGGACAGCGCGCCGACCTGAAAATCGAGGACGTCGAGTTGCAGCCGACGATTCCGAACCCGGACAAGATCCTGTGCATCGGGCTGAACTACGCGAGCCATGTCGGCGAAGTTGGCCGCGAGCTCCCCAAGGTGCCCAGCGTCTTCTCCCGCCTGCACAACACCCTGGTGCCGCACGGCGGCAACATGATCCGCCCGCAGGCGTCGACCAACTTCGACTTCGAGGGCGAGCTCGCCATCGTGATCGGCGAACGTTGCCGCCACGTGGCCCGGGCCCGCGCCCTTTCGGTGATAGCGGGCTACACCTGCTTCATCGACGGTAGCGTGCGCGACTTCCAAAAACAGTCGGTGACGGCGGGCAAGAACTTCCCGGCCACCGGCCCACTCGGGCCGTGGATGGTGACCACCGACGTCATCCCCGATCCGCAGAAGCTCGAGCTGACGACGCGGCTGAACGGCAACACGGTGCAGCACGACACGACCGATCACATGATCTTCGACGTCGCTACCATCATCGAATATCTCTCGACCGTGACGTGGCTGGAGCCGGGCGACATCATCGCCACCGGCACGCCCGACGGCGTGGGCATGGGCCGCAAGCCGCCGCTCTGGATGAAGGGCGGCGACAAGCTCGAAGTCGAAATCACCGGCATCGGAAAACTCGGCGTCAATGTCGTCGACGAGTGAGCCCCTTCACGCGACGGCCGACGTCGGCTGGGCACGCGACGCCAAGGTCATCTCGATCGTGGCAATCGCGCACTTCGTAAGCCACGTCTACATCATGCTGCTGCCGCCGATCATGCTCCTGGTGAAGGATCATTTTCGCGTCGACTATACCGACATCGCGCTCGCCATTACTGCCTACAACGTGATGTCCGCGCTGCTGCAGACGCCAGCCGGCTTCCTGGTCGACAGGATCGGCGCGCGCATAATGTTGACCCTTGGCCTGATCCTGAGCGGCGTAGCGATCTGCATCTCGGCTCTGCTGCCGGGTTACTGGGCGTTCCTGATCGGCTACGCACTGCTGGGTGTCGCCAACACCGTCTACCACCCGGCCGACTATTCGATCCTGTCGGCGACGATCGACGGCAAGCGCATCGGCAAAGCGTTCTCAATCCATACTTTCGCCGGCTATCTCGGCAGCGGCGTGACGCCCGCCATGGTGATCGCGGCAGTGGCGATCTGGGGCTGGAATGGCGGCTTTCTCTGCGCTGCAGTCTTGTCATTCGCGGCAGCCATCCTGCTGATGCTCACCGGCAGCGTCCTGCCGCGGGTACCGCGCAAGTCCACGGCAACCGCAGCCAAGACCGACAAATCCAAAGTGGGCTGGGACCTTCTGATGTCGCCGCCGATTCTGCGCAATCTGCTGTTTTTTTTCTGCCTCGCCATGGCCAATGGCGGCATCCAGACCTTTGCCGTGGTGTCGCTCGGCGCCCTGCATGGCACGCCGGCTTCCATCGCCAATGTCGGCCTCTCGGGCTTTCTGCTGTTCAGCGCGATGGGCGTGCTGGTGGGAGGCATCATTGCCGACCGCACACCGCATCATGAACGCGTTGCCGCCGTAGGCTTCGCCTGCACCTCGACCATGGCTGCCCTGCTCGGTTGGGTCGAAATGCCCGCGGCCATGCTGATACTGGTGATGTCGGCAGGCGGACTGCTGAATGGCATCATCCAGCCGAGCCGCGACATGATGGTGCGTGCTGTTACACCGCCCGGCTCCTTCGGAAAGGTCTTCGGCTTCGTCACCACCGGCTTCAACCTCGGTGGCATGGTGGCTCCGCTCACATTCGCCTGGCTGATGGACCACGGCCAGCCGCGGCTCATCTACGTCATCGTCATCGTTTTCATCCTGCTGGCGCTGCTCACCGCCATGACACGTCGTAAACCTGAAGGCACACCTCAATGGACTCGCTGACCTCGAACCGACCCGATACGCGCGAAGCGCTGCAGAGGCGCTATGGAGCCGAGGCCATTCCCGCGGTCGGTCCATGGAATGACACCATCGCCCGCCTGCTTGATCACCGTTCGGTCCGCGGCTACAAGCCCGACCCCGTGCCTGCCGGCACGCTGGAGACCCTGATCGCGGCGGCGCAGTCGGCCGCGACCAGCTCCAACATGCAATGGACTTCGGTGGTCGCCGTCACCGATCCTGCCAAGAAGAAGGTGCTGGCCGAGATCGCTGGCAACCAAAGGCATATCGAGCAGTGCCCGCTCTATCTTTGCTGGGTTACCGACATGTCGCGCAACAGCACGATCGGCGATGCCGAGAAGACCGAACTGAAGGTGATGCCGTGGCTCGAGACCTTTCTGGTCGCCTCGGTCGACGTGGCGCTGGCGGCGCAGAACGCAGTGGTGGCCGCCGAGTCGATCGGCCTCAGCACGGTCTATATCGGTGCGATGCGCAACGATCCCGAACGCGTCGCCAAGCTGCTCGGCCTGCCGCCGCAATGCTTCGTCCTGTTCGGCCTCTGCGTCGGCTACGCCACGGATCAGGCCGCGGGTGAGGTCAAGCCGCGAATGCCGCAGCCCATGATGCTGCATCACGAACGCTACGACGCCTCCAAGGCCGGTGCGCTGCGCCAGACCCACGACAGGGCGATGACGGAGTTCTCGGCGCGGCACGAAATGCAGGCCGGGACCTGGACCCAGCGTGTGCTCAATCGCCTGGGTCCGATGTCGTCGATGAACGGCCGCGAGCGGCTGGCCGCGGCACTGGCCGCTCTCGGCTTCACTATCAAGTAGTCTGGACGACAACCCAGCGAAGGGTCAGGGCACCGGTATCAGCGTGACGTCGACACCATAGGAGTGCGCGCCGCCGCCCAGGATGACGCCGCGCAACGGACTAACGTCGGAAAAGTCGCGGCCCCAGGCCACGGCGACGTGGTCTTCCCGGGCAACCAGGTCGTTGGTCGGGTCGAGATGTACCCAGCCCGCCTTGTCGCCGCACCACACCGCGACCCAGGCATGACTGGCATCGGCGCCGCGCAGCGCCACCTCTTCCCTCGAATGGACCGTGCGGATGTAGCCCGACACGTAGCCTGCCGCGAGGCCGTGCGAGCGCAGCGCCGCGATCATCACATGGGCAAAATCCTGGCAGACGCCGGCCTTGCCGCCGAACACCTCGGCGAGCGGCGTGCTGATGTCGGTGGCGCCGGGGTGATAGACAAAATCCTTCTTGATGCGCGACGTGAGTTCGCGCACCGCCTCGAGGATCGGCCGGCCAGGCATCAGTGACTCTGCGCCGTACGAGCGCAGCTCGGCAATAATCGGCACCAGCGGCGATTCGTGGACGAACTCGCTGGCCTCAATCGGCGCGGGAAAGCCGTCGCCGATCAGCGCCGCGCGAAGCTCTTCCCAGGGCGGCGTCTCGGCAGCGGGTGGCGGATCGGGGAACCTCACCTCGACGGTTGCGCGCACCTCTATGTCGAAGCGGGTGTGCGGCTGATCGATGCGATGGACGCCGATGTGATTGCCGAAATAGTCGAGATGGCGGACCGCCAGAGCAGGCTCCGGATGGGCCACGATGTCGATCGCCGAAACGGTCTGGCCGACGAACTCGCGCGCCCACAGGTGCGCGATGTGGTGCGCCGAATCCACGCTGGTGGCGTAGCTGTACGAGGTGCGGTGCGAGAGCTGGTAGCGCATCGTCAGCCGCTCATGAAGCCCACGGCCTGCGCCGTCGGCACGTGGCTGAAATAGGCGCGAGTGAGCGCTTCCGACAGAGTCTCCAGCCGCGCTTCGGCATCGTTGGCGACGTCGCGCAGCATCGAAAGCGCAAGGCCCTCATGTCGCCAGCTTTTTTCCTCGCCGCCGAACTGGCGGACGACCCGCTGGAGGTCCTCCTCCAGCGCCGGCGGCAAGGCGGCGACCTGGACGCCCGATGCCTGGCCGAGCCGCTCGAGGTGGCCCGCGATCGTGCGCATCTGGAAGGCGAACGAGCGCGGGTTGGACTCGTCGACCACCACAAGGTCGAGCACCGGCGCGGGCTGCAGTTGGCCGAGATAACGCCAGCGATAGGTGATGGTGCTGTCGCACAATTCGAGGGCGATGCGCATGGACGCATCCCAGTCGATCGGCGAGTGCTGGAACGGGCCCAGCGCTCCGGTCAGCACGAACTGGGCGCGTTCCATGCGGCGACCGAGATCGAGGAACAGCCAGCCGGTGCCGCGCGTCATGTTCTCCTGCGCAAGGCCGGAAAGCGTGGCGACGAAGCGGGCAATGTTGTCGAGGGCCGCGAGCAGCAGATCGAGGTTGCCGCGGGTCGACAGGACCTTCTGCCGCACATCGGCCAGCAACGGCCCCACCGCCGCCGTCATGTCGGCCGAAAAGCGGTCGCGCAAGGTGCCGGTCAGCCGCTGGATCGCATCGAGCACCTGGAACAGGCCGCGTTTTTCCGAGGCGATCGTGATCAGCCCTTCCTGGAACGCCGTGCCGTCAGGCATCGACAGCGCCGCCGCCGAGGGCATCAGGTTGGCGCCGTCGAGCAGACGGCCGAGCAGCCGCAACTCCTGCGCCTCGCGAGGGCCGACCACGCCCTGCGCGATGCGGTTGGCGGTGGTGCGCAACAGGCGGGTGTCGTTGTCCAGGCGTTCGATGTAGCGGCCGAGCCAGAACAGGTTGTCGGCCACCCTGCTCTGCAGCTCCGCGCCGCCGCGATCGACCGCAAGCTGGTGGAAGCGCCGGCTGGGGGGTAACTGAACGTCCGAGGCATCCTCCGTCAGCACCCATACGTCCTTGAGCGTGCCGTTGAGGCGACCGAGCGATCGCAGGGCCGTGTCGCCGGCCGGCTCCCGCGCCAGCCCGCCCGGTAGCACGCGATAGCCGTTGCCGCCGGGATCCGAGGTCGGATCGGCAATCACGAAACACCGGACCACCATCGCCGCCGGCGCCAGCCCTTCGCCGTCCCATTTCGGGCTGAGCGAGGGCACCACAGGGTATTGCGCGACGAACTGGCCAGGCGTCGAGCGGATGCGCTCTTCCAGTGCCTTGCGTTCCCTCGGCTCGAGCATGCCAACCACGATCGGCTCGCGATCCTGACCGAGACAGGGTCGCACGATCATCGAGTCGAGATTGGCCAGGGCAAAGGCATAGGCAGTCGGCTCGCCAAGCCACCACAGGTCGAGCGATGGCAATTCGAGCGACTGGCCCAGCAGCTTCTGGCTCAAGCGCTCGAGGAACGGCATCAGCGCCGGCGTCTCGACGAGGCCAGATCCCAGCGCATTGGTGAGTGCAATGGCGCCGCTGCGCGTGGTCTCGACCAGGCCGGTTACTCCAAGCGCGGAATCGGCACGCAACTCCAGTGGATCGGCGAAGGAGCTGTCGAGACGGCGCAGCAGCATGTGCACCGGACGCAGGCCGGCAAGGGTCTTGATCGAAACCGCGCCGTCTCGCGCCACCAGGTCGCCCCCCTCGACCAGCGGCACACCGAGCGAGCGCGAAAGATAGACATGCTCGAAGTACGAGGCCGAGAGCGAACCCGGAGTCAGGACGGCCATGTTGGGATTGGCCACTCCGGCCGGCGCCATCGTCGCCAAGGAGTCGTGCCAGCGATCGACGAAAGACCTCAGGTGCCGCACAGGGATCGAGCGAAAGGCCTCGGGCAGACTGCGCGCCAGCACGCGACGCATCTCAAGCGCATAACCCGCGCCGGACGGCACTTCGGTGTGATCGGCCAACACATGCCAGCGTCCGTCGGCGAGGCGCACGAGATCGACGGCGTACTGTCCGAGATAGCGTGATGGCGCCACGCCATCGGTGACGCGGCAGGCACGCAGGAAGTGCCGGTTGGCATGCACCAGCATCGGTGGCACCAGACGCTCCTTCAGAAGCGTCTGCGGGCCATAAAGATCGGCCAGGATGTGGTTGAGCAACTGGGCGCGCTGGATCAAACCGCTTTCGATCGTCGACCATTCGTCCGGCGCGATCACGAAGGGCAGCGGATCGAAGGTCCATCCCGGCGCGCCGCGATCGTCGAGCATGTTGACGGTGGCGCCCGACTCCTCGAGCTGGCGCCGTGCGCTCTGCACACGCTCTCGCAGGCTGCCGCCCGGCAGAGACCGGATGACGCTCAGGATGCCCTGCCAGTGATAGCGGATCGACTTCTGGCCGGTGACCAGCTCGTCGTATGCGCTCGCCGGCGACGAGGTGAGCCCGCGCAACGACTCCATAAGTGACTAGAATCGCATGGCTAATTGGCCCGGTCCACCGCTTCAGGCGCGGCGCAGATCGAGAGTCAGCGGATGCTCGGGATTGTCGATCGGCCGCGGTTCGGCCGATGGGCCGCCGGTATGGCCAAAGGCGAAGAAACGGGCCCGGCGGCGCGCCTCGGCCTCATTCGCATTTACCGGCATACGATCGTAATTTCGCCCGCCCGGATGGGCGACATGGTAGGTGCAGCCGCCGAGCGAGCGCCCACTCCAGCCGTCGTATATGTCGAATACCAAGGGCGCGTGCACGCCGATTGTCGGATGCAGCGCATTGGACGGCTGCCAGGCGCGATAGCGTACTCCGGCGACATACTCACCCGCAGTTCCGGTCGCATGCAGCGGCAGGCGATAGCCGTTGCACGACACGACGTGGCGCGCATCGTTCAGCCCCTCGACCTTGACCTGCAGGCGCTCGACCGAACTGTCGACGTAGCGCACCGTGCCGCCGCCGCCGGGCTCCTCGCCCAGTACGTGCCAAGGTTCGAGCGCATGCCTGAGTTCCAGCTCGATGCCGCGCTGCGCGACGTTGCCGATATGCGGGAAGCGGAACTCGAAATGCGGCGCGAACCACCCTTCATCGAAGCGATAGCCTGCCGACGCGAGATCGGCGAGGACGTCGGTGAAGTCCTGCCAGACGAAGTGTGGCAGCATGAAATCGTCGTGCAGGCGAGTGCCCCAGCGGCTCAGCCGCTTCTCGTAAGGCCGGTCCCAGAACGACGAGACCAGACCGCGCAGCAACGACTGCTGGGCGACGCTCATCTGCCAGTGCGGCGGCATCTCGAAGGCGCGCATCTCGAGCAGGCCGCGACGACCGGCGGCGCTGTCGGGCGTGAAGAGCTTGTCGATGCAGAACTCGGTGCGATGCGTGTTGCCGGTCGCGTCGACCAGCAGGTTGCGGAAGATGCGATCGACCAGCCACGACGGCGTCTGTCGGCCAGGCTTGATCTGGCGGAAGGCGATCTCGAGCTCGTGCCGCGCATCGTTGCGCGCTGCGCCGATGCGCGG
>CAYZQZ010000092.1:0-9175 GCA_964480235.1 uncultured Reyranella sp.
CGATGCCGTCGCACTTCTCGCAGATCGGCAATGCGCCACCGCCCAGGAAGGCCTTCCTGATCGGCTCGAGCTCGTAACGCTGGCCGCAGTCGAGGCAGGTGGCATAGGTCGAGTTTCCGTGCAACTCGATGATCTTCGATTCGGGGACGCCCGAGCGCTGGTGAAGGCCGTCGACATTCTGGGTGATGATCGCCGTCATCTTGCCCTGCTCGACCAGCTTGGCCAGCGCGCGATGGCCGGCGTTGGGCTCCGCCTTTTGCATGGTTTCGTCGGTGGCGAACTTGCGCCGCCACGCCTCGCGGCGCATTTCCTCCGACGACATGAAATCGTCGAAGTAGATCGGCTGGTACTTGGTCCAGATACCGCCCGGTGAGCGGAAGTCCGGAATGCCCGATTCGGTCGAGATGCCCGCTCCGGTGAAAGCGACGATGCGTTTCGCCCCGGCGATCAGGTCATGCAGCCGTTCGGTGTCGTCCATGGCGCGCTCCCAAGCTGGCTCTAGGATAGCCAGCGTTTGCGCCGTTTGTAATGCTTGGTGTCGCGATAAGATTTGCGGGCACCGCCCTCATTCAGCCCCAAATAGAATTCCTTGATGTCGGAATTCTCACGCAGCTTGTCGGCACTGCCCTCGAGCACAATACGGCCGTTCTCCATGACGTATCCATGCTCGGCCACAGCCAGGGCCAGGGCCGCATTCTGCTCGACGAGAAGGACCGACAGCTTCTCCTGCTTCACCAGGCGCTGGACGATGGCGAAGATCTCCTCAACCAGCATTGGCGCGAGCCCCAGCGACGGCTCGTCGAGCAGCACGACTTTGGGTTGGCTCATCAGCGCCCGCCCGATCGCCAACATCTGTTGCTCGCCGCCCGAGAGATATCCGGACTGCTGATGGCGCCGCTCCTTCAGGCGAGGGAAATAGGTGTAGACGAGATCCATGCCCTGCTTGATCACCGCGCCGTCGCGCTGCGTGTGACCGCCCGCGATCAGGTTTTCTTCGCAGGTCAGCTGCTCGAAGACACGTCGCCCTTCGAAGACCTGCGCCAGACCGAGCTTGGTCACGTCGTGGGCGCGCATGCCGTCGATACGGCGGTCGCCCAGCTGGATCGCCCCCTTGGTCACCTCGCCGCGCTCGGAACGCAGGACGCCCGAGATGGCCTTGAGCGTGGTCGTCTTGCCAGCGCCGTTCGCCCCGAGAAGCGTCGTGATGCCACCCTCGCGGACATCGACCGACACGCCTTTGAGGACGAGGATGACCTTGTCGTAGACGACTTCGATATTGTTGATGGTCAGCATGTTGAGACCGGGCGGTGCCCTCCCTGCCGGGAGAGCGCCGCCCGACCCTCTCCGGTCAGGACTTGGAAGCGTCTGCAGCCAGATGCTTCTGGATGACAGATCGGTAGCCTTGGAACCATTTCTTGGTTTGGACCAGCTTGCCGCCCTTGACAGTCCAGATTTCGCACCAGCCACCACCCTCGTGGTCGGCCGGCGAGAGTTCCATGGGAGGCACCAGGCCGCCCAGGGTGAAGTTCTTCACCGATTCCATGCCCTTCTTGACTTCCTCCGAGGTCGGCGCCGCGCCGCCTTTGGCCTTGATTGCATTGCGCACGGCCTCGACATGCAACGCCGCGATAAAGACGCCGCGATTGTAGTAGACGGTCGAGTCCATCTCCTTCGGCACGGCCTTGCCCTGCGCCTTGTACATGGCCTCGATGTCCTTGATGACCTGGAAGTCCTTGCCGACGCCGGCAAACTGGATTCCGTTGTAGCCTTCGGCCATCGCCATGCCGCCTGCGGCCACAATGTCGGCCTCGGCGCTGCCCCACACGAAGGAAACGACCTTGCTGAGTGGGAAGCCCTTACCCTTCAGTTCCTTGATCGAGACCGACGGCGCCTTGCCGAACAGGTGGGTAACGATGAAGTCCGGCTTGTAGCGGCCGGTGATATCGAGGATCTGCGCGCCCATCTCGAGGCCCGGCGCCGGCACCGCAAAGGTGCGAAGTTCGAAGCCTTCCGCCTTCTGGATGTCCTCCAGGATCGGCAAAGGCTCCTTGCCCGCCGGATTGTCATAGTAGAGATAGGCGATCTTCTTGCCTTTCAGGCCGCCAAGGCGCTCCTTGGCGAACTCCATCGCCGCGCCCGCCTGCGACCAGTAGCTGGCCGCAATCGGGAAGGTGTAGGGGAAGCGCTTGCCGTCGGCGGCATTGGCCGTACCGAAGCCCGGCGACGTGCCGACGATCTTGTCCTCCTCGAGCTTCTTGTTCAACGCCGCGGTCTGCGGCGTGCCGAACAGTCCTTCGATCACCGCACCTTCCTTCTTGAAGCGCTCATGCGCCTCGATCGCCGGCGGCACCTTGTATTCGTTGTCGACCTCGATGACCTTGATCTTGAAGCCCTCGACCCCGCCCTTGCTGTTGAGCAGGTTGATGTAATCGTGATAGCCGGGGCACAGGTTGACGCCGACTGTCGCCGTCGGACCCGTGCGATCGCACTGCAGGCCGAAAACCAGTTCCTTGGCTTGGGCAAAGGCTTCGCCCCCGCCGAACGAGAGCGCCGCGGCGACGGCCGCAACACCTACTCCACTCTTGACGAACCTCATCATGGGTTCCTCCCTTGCTTGGACTTCTTCCTCACGACATGCCCCTCCCTAGTAGGAGAAGGGCCAGACCCGGAAGTAGCTCCGGATATTCCGCCACAAACGATTGAGCCCTTCGGGCTCGACGATCAGAAAGACGATGATCAGTACGCCGAACACCGCGAGCCGGGTGCCAGAAATGACGTTCGCCAGCTCGGAGTCGGTGAAGAACAGAGAACCGGCGCTCTCGAGTATCGTGCGCAAGACGATCGGCAGGATGGTGACGAAGATCGCTCCGAATATCGAACCCAGTACCGAGCCCAGGCCGCCGATGATGATCATCGCGAGATAGTCGATCGACACGATGAGCTGGAACTGCTCGTAGTTCGCGATGCCGAAATAGTAGGTGTAGAGCACGCCGCAAACGCCCGCGTAGAACGACGAAATCGCAAAGGCGAGCAGCTTGTAGCGGAAAATGTCGATGCCGATGATCTCGGCGGCAATGTCCTGATCGCGAACGGCCACGAAGGCCCGGCCTATACGGCTGCGCGCAATGTTGAGCGTCGACACGATCGCGAGCACGGCAAAGAACAGCAGGAAAAAGTAGAGTTGCGATTGGGTCGCCAGGCTGTGCCCGAAAACGCTGGGTCGCGGCACCTGGATCGATGCCTGAGCGCCCCCCGAGATGGCGGGCACGTGATTGATCGTCCACTCGATGATCAACTGGCCAGCCAGGGTGGCGATCGCCAGATACAGTCCCTTGATACGAAGGCTCGGAATACCGACCAGTATGCCGATGAACGCCGACATCAGTCCGCCCGCAGGCAAGGTCAGCCAAAATGGCAAATCCAGTTTCACGGCGAGATTGGCTGCGGTGTAGGCGCCGACCGACATGAAGGCACCGTGGCCCAGCGAAATCTGCCCCGTATATCCGACTAGAATATTCAGCCCCAAGGCACCGACGATCGCAATGAACATCAGGTTCAGGATCGACAGCTGATACTCACCCAGCACCAGCGGCAGGATGACGACGAAGAGGACCGCCAGCGCCGCCACCGTGCGCTTCGCGATCGGCAGAGGATACAGCGCCATGTCGGCGGCATAGGTGGTCTTGAAGACCCCGGCTTCGCGATGGAACATGTTACACGCGCTCGATTCTGCGTTTGCCGAAGATGCCGTACGGTTTGATCATCAGGACGATGATCATCAGCACGTAAGGCGCGAAGTCCTTGGTCCCCCCGCCGACATAGGGGTCGAGGTATCCGGCCACGAGGCTTTCGACGATGCCGATGATAAGCCCGCCGATCAGCGCCCCGCCGATCGAATCCAGACCGCCCAGGATGACCACCGGAAACACCTTCAGGCCGACTAGCGCCAGGTGCACGTCGACACCGAGCATCGACCCCCAGATGATGCCGCCCAATGCCGACACGATGCCGGCCATCGCCCAGGCGAGCGCGAAGTAGCGCTCGACATTGATGCCCATGGCCTGCGCAACCTGCTGGTTGTCGGCAACCGCACGCATTGCGACACCCATGCGGCTTTTCTTGAAGAACCAGCTGAACCCGACGAACAGAATCAGCGTCGTGATCGAGCCCAGCACCTGTACTGGCGACAGGGTGGCAATGCCGAGATCGATCGGTTCGTCACCGATCGGCAGTGGTACCGCCCGGGTCTCGCCGCCGAATATCACCGGCGTCAGTCCCCGCAGCACCGCGGCCAGTCCGATCGTTGCCATGATGACGGCGACGACCGGCCGTCCCAGCAGGGGGCGCAACACGACCTTCTCGAGTCCAAAGCCGAAGCCCACCATGACGGCGAGGGTGGCCACGACGGCGGCAATCAGCGGAGCACCTTCGATGCCGAGAATGGCGGCGGCAATCAGGCCCGCCATCATCACGAATTCGCCCTGGGCGAAGTTGATTGCGTCTGTCGCCTTGTAGACCAGCACGAACCCCAGCGCGATCAGCGAGTACATGAGGCCGATCGAAGCGCCGTTCACGAGCAGCGACAGAAAGAAGCTGAAATCCTCGGCCGACATGTTCAGGCAGCCTTTCGCTTGGGTTCGGCTGTGCCGATATCGTGAATCTGGATCTCCGTGGTCAGGCTCGATTTCCGGCCGTCCTCGAACGTGATTTCCATCGTCACCTGCACCTGCTTGGCGCCGCCGTAGAACGCCTGAATGACCGCGTCGTATTTTTCTGCCACAAACTTGCGCCGCACCTTGCGGGTCCGCGTCATCTCGGCGTCATCCGCCTCAAGCTCCTTGTTGAGAAGCAGGAAGCGCTTCACCTGCTGTACGTCGGGAAGGCTGGCATTGGCCTTGGCAATTTCCTCGGCGATCAGCATGGCCACCTCCGGCTTGCGGCTGAGGTCCATATAGCTGGTGTAGGCGAGCCCCCTCTTCTCCGCCCACGTGCCGACTGTCTGCTGATCGATGGCGATCATGGCAACGACCATCGGCCTTTCGTGCCCGAATGCCACGGCTTCCCGGATGTAGGGGCTGAATTTCAGCTTGTTTTCGATGAATTGCGGCGCGAATGCCGATCCGTCGGTGAGTTTCCCGACATCCTTGGCGCGGTCGATGATGACTAGGTGGCCCTGCTTGTCGAAAAAGCCGGCGTCACCGGTCTTCAGCCAGCCTTCGCTCAGGGTTTCCCGGGTGATGTCATCCTGCTTGTAGTAGCCGACAAAGACGTTCGGCCCCTTGAGCATCACCTCGCCATTGCCGTCGATCTTAACGTCGATGCGCGGCATCGGGCGACCGACGGTGTTGGGGTTTGCTTCGGCATCGGCCTGGCATGCGATCAGAGCCGATGCTTCGGTAGCGCCATAGACCTGCTTCAGGTTGATGCCGAACGATCGAAAGAAGCGGTACGTGTCCGGTCCCAACGGCGCGCCGCCGGTGTAGCACCAGCGCGCTTTGCGCAGACCGAGCTGATCGCGCACCGGGCCATAGACGAAAAACTCCCCGGCCATCAGGCCCAGTTTCTCGCCGAGGTTCAGAGGCTTGCCGTCGGTCTTCTTCAATTCGCACCGTTCGGCGAGAGCGCGGAAATACTCGAAGACATGGCGCTTCAGCGGCGATGCGTCGCCGCTCTTGACCTGCATCACAGTCAGCATGTTTTCCCAAATGCGCGGCGGCGCCAGCATGGCATCGGGACCGAGCTCGCGCAGGTCGCGCTGCACCGTTTCCGGGCTCTCCGGACAATTGACCGCGAGCTTGCCTGCGAGCGACATGCCCAAGGAGAATGCCGCATCGCCCACCCACGCCATCGGCAGGTACGACAACCAGTTGTCGCCGGGCTTGGTTTCATTGACCTCGATGAAGCACTCCGCGGAGACGATCATGTTTGCATGGCTCAGCATGACGCCCTTGGGATTGCCCGTTGTGCCCGAGGTGTAGGCAATCATCGCGATATCCGAAGCCTTGCCGGCCGAGAGCTCCGCCGCGAAGTAGTCCGGATGCGCCTTGCCGAATGCCCGGCCGCTTTCCAGCGTGTCCTCGAAGGACATGAGCAGCGGGTCGTCGTAGCCCCACAGCCCGCGCGGATCGTCGAAGATCACCTTCTGCAGCTTCGGCAGCTGATCCTTGAGCGACAGCACCTTGTCGACCTGCTCCTGGTCCTCGGCGACGATAATCGAGACTTCGGCGTGGTTGAGCACGTAGACCAGTTCGGATGCGATCGAGTCCTGATATACGGGCACCGCCATGCCCCCCAGCGCCTGCGCCGAAAGCTGGGCTGCATAGAGCTGGGGCCGGTTGTCGCCGACTACCGAGAGCTTGTCGCCGCGCTTGAAGCCGAGGGCGGCGAGACCAAGCGCGAAGTCGCGCATCACGTCGCGATAGCCCCGCCAAGTGAGCGTCTGCCACACACCGAGCGTCTTTTCCCGGATTCCCGGGGCGTCGGCGCTTTCCTCGGCATTGCGCTGCAGCAGCTTGGGCAGCGTGTCGGTCTTCGGGGATTCCGTCAAACTCATGTGCGCCCCTTGCCCTTGCTGGTGCCGAGGTACGCCTCGATTACCTTCGCATCCTTCTGCACCTCGTCGGGTGTGCCCGACGCCAACCGCCGGCCGCGCTCGAGCACCACGACACGGTCGGAAATGTCCATGACCACACCCATGTCGTGTTCGATCAGCACAACGGTGATTCCGCGCTCCTGGTTCACGTCCAGTATGTAGCGCGCCATGTCTTCCTTCTCGTCCTGGTTCATGCCACCCATAGGCTCATCGAGCAGCAGCACCTTTGGATCGAGCGCCAGGGCACGTCCAAGTTCCACGCGCTTGCGCAATCCGTAGGCGAGCGCGGCAGTCGGTAGCTTGCGCAGGTCCTGGAGCTTGAGGAACTCGATGATCTCCTCGACCGCCTCGCGATGGGCGATGTCCTCTTTCTGGGCCATGCCCCAGTAGATGACGCTCGACAGGATGCCCGACTTCATCCTCACGTGCCGACCTAGCATCAGATTGTCGAGAACGGTCAGGCCTTGGAACAGGGCAATGTTCTGGAAGGTGCGCGCGACGCCTAGCGCGGCGATTTCGCTCGGCTTCTTTTGCGTGATTTCGGTATCCTCGAGCACCACTCGACCGGTGTCGGGCTTGTAAAAACCCGAGATCATGTTGAGCAGCGAGGTCTTGCCGGCGCCGTTGGGTCCGATGATGGAAACGATGCTTCCGCGCGGCACCTCGAGCGCGACGTCCTGCACCGCAGTCACGCCGCCGAACCGCTTCGACACGCCCTCGACGACGAGTTGGTTTTCGCCCTGCGGCGCGGCTGCGGGCTGGGCGGATACCCCCGCCATACGCATTCCTCCCTAAAACACAGTTCTTTTCGTTAAGCGCATCATGCAGGCTCCCGTGGGCGATGGCAACAAATCCGCCTAGACTTGGCGCCTCTGCGGGAGGGTGCGTTATGGCGCGGCACGTTGTTTGTCTGACGTTCGACCACGATCACATGTCGGGCTTCATCGCCCGCGGTCTCACCACGCCCACTGCGATTTCTCGCGGCGAATACGACATGGTGGTCATCCCCCGCCTGGTCGCGCTGCTCGACAAATACGGCATCAAGGGCACGTTCTTCACGCCGGGCCATACGATCGACAGCACGCCCGAATGCGTCATGCCTTACGTCGAAGCGGGTCACGAACTCGCCCATCACGGCTGGACGCATCGCCTGCCCGTCACGATGGAGCGTGCGGAGGAAGAAGAGGAGATCGTCCGCGGCAACGAATCGATCAAGCGGATCAGCGGCCGCAACGCGCGCGGCTACCGCTCGCCCGCCTGGGATCTCTCGCCCAACTCGATCGAGCTGCTGCTCAAGCATGGCATCAAGTACGACAGCTCGCTGATGGGCCACGACTACGACTGCTACTTTGCCCGCCAGGGCGACGTCGTCGAGCTGAAGAAACCGATGGTCCGTGGCCGCGAGACGGCACTGGTCGAAATGCCGATCAGCTGGTCGCTCGACGACTTCCCGCACTTCGAATACATGCGCAATCCCAACGGCTCGATCCAGGCGGGCCTGATGAACGCCACGAACGTGCTGGAGAATTTCGTCGACGACTACACCTACATGACGCGCGTGCAGCCCGACTTCGGGATCCTGACCTACACGTTCCATCCGCACGTGATCGGCCGCGGCCACCGCATGATGATGCTCGAGCGGCTGATCCAGAAACTGATGGAAGACGGCGCCGAGTTCATGACCATGGAACAGGCCATGGATGTCTGGCTGCAGCGGCGCAACACCGGCCGCAAGGCCGCCGCCGAATAGCTACACGCTGCCGCGCGCGATCCTGATCGCCCGGCAGATCGTCACCATCTTGCCGATGGCGTGATCCACGAACGCCGACACCGCCCCTTCTATCTCCGCTGCGTGCAGCGGGCGCTCCGCTGCGATCGCGCGCGCCAGCAAACCGGCCCCGTCTCGGGCCGTCACGCGATTTCCCGCGATGGCCTGCGCCAGCGAACCGTCGGCGGCAACAGGCGTCAGCGCCTGCTCGACCTGTTCGAGAAAGGCGGGTGCATGCGCCAGGTGCCGGTACATGCTGGCCAGGATGATCTGTCTGTCGTCGCCGAAGCCGTTGAGGCGCAGCACCAGCGCCCAGGTCTCGGCCGTCACGTCCCCCTCGGCGGCCAGCCTGGGAAGGGCGATGTCCGGCGCCGGCAGTCGCGGCCCAGAAGCCGGTGTCCCCCGCTCGGCGGTATCGCCGCGCAGCCAGGCGACGATCGCCCCCAGGGCGAAGAGATTGATCGTGTTGGAATGGTCGTAGCTTGCCAGCACGGCGTCGACGCTGGCCGGCTGCGGGCCGTCCAGTACCTTCAGGACCGGAACGACCATCGACGCGCGAAAGCGCGCGGCAGCCTGGTCCGGCATGCCTGCCAGGTAGAGCGGCTTCACGGCGGTCCATGTCCAGGGCAGCGCGCCGTCGATGGTTGCGAGATGGCGCCATACGAGATTGACCACGCGTACGCCCACCGTGGCGCGGATGTCGGCGAATATCTCGGCAGCCTGTCCCGTCGCCGCCGCTTCGGCGACGGCCGGAAACGGATCCGTCACTCGGCAGCCTGCTTGGAGGCCTGGCCCTGCACGGTGAAGAACGACGC